>PWXP01000020.1 GCA_003561895.1 Planctomycetaceae bacterium
CGGCGGGCGAACCGATCCTTATGCCCATTCCAGCTCGGCCGTCGTGCTCCTGACCCGCGACGGCGGACGGCAGTGGGTGGCCAGCCGCAGCACACTGCTGCCCCGCCTGCAGCGCGTGGGACTGTTCGACACGCGCAACGGCTGGGCGGCGGGCGATCCCTCGGTCATGTACCCAAGCGGGCTGTTCCTCACGGCCGATTCCGGCCAAAGCTGGCGGCCGCTGACCGGCCCCGGCACTAGTTCCTGGCTGGCCGCCGACATGATCGACGGGCAAACCGGCGCTTTGGCCGGGCGTAAGGGCACCGCCGGCGTCGTTCGTCGCGGGGAGGTTCGGCCCGCCGAGGTGGGCCGGTTCGGGCTCCGGAATCTGGCACAGCTTCGGCTTTCACCGCCGACGGGAGGTTGGCTTGTCGGCGACGGCGGCCTGCTGCTCCACACGCCCGACCTGGGCGCCACCTGGCAGACCCCGCCGGCCGAGTTGCCCGATGCGGCCGCCGACTTCGACTTCCACGCCGTGGCCGTGCACGGCGAGCGGGTGTGGGTGGCCGGTTCGCCCGGCACGCGCGTCTTCCACTCGGCCGACGGCGGCCAATCATGGGACGTTTCGCCGACGGGGTCCCGTGTGCCGATCCGCGGGCTGGCTTTCGCCGACGCGCGCCGGGGGGTGGCCGTGGGCGATTTCGGCACGATCCTCACGACGGCCGACGGCGGCCGGGCCTGGCAAGTGCAACAGGCCGGGGGGCGGCGGGCGGCCCTGATGGCCGTCTTCGCGCGGAGCGAAGACGTGCCCTTGGAACTGCTCGCCCGCCTGTGCGGCGAGGAGGGATACCTGGGCGTGGTCGAGACCGTCGGTCGCGAGGACATCGAGTTGGCCCAGCGCAGCCCCACCCACGCCGCCGACCGCACTCACGAGGCCGTCGTGGCGGTGGGGGCCTGCGGGGCGAACTCGGCCTGGCGGTTTCCCCTGCGGCAGTTTGGCCTCGGGCTGGACGCCAAACAGGTCGCGGCCGTTTGGGATCGGGCGAACGACGGCCGGGGGTTCGCGCAGCTCGGCCGGCACCTGGTGCGGCAAATCCGCTTGTGGCGCCCGGACGTCGTCGTCACCCACAACGCCGGCCCCAAGGGCCACTCGCCGCATGGGCACCTGGTCAACCAGCTTGTCCTCGACGCCGTCGAGCAGGCGGCCGATCCCACCCGATTCGCCACGCTGGCCACCGACGCGGGCCTGGAACCCTGGCGCGTGCGCAAGGTGTTCGCGAAACTCGAACCGGGCCAGCGCGGCATGCCCGAACTGACCACCTCGCAAATCGCCGTCCGGCTGGGAAGCTCGCTGGAGGCCCTGTGCGCCCTGCCGCGCGGCGTGCTGCACGACCGCTTCACGCCGCCCCCGGCCACGCTGGGGTTCTCGCTGCTGGTGAGCCGGTTGCCGCAGGATCCGGGGGGGCGCGACTTCTTCGCCGGCATCGCGCTGAAAGCCGGTGGCGCGGCGCGGCGCGAACTGTTGCAGCCGGCGCCGGGCGGCCTCGACGCCCTCCGGCGAATCGCCCAGCGCCGGCGGCACATCGAGGGCATTGTGCGGCGCTCGGGCGACGATGCCCAGACGGCGGCCCATCTGCTGGCCGGGGCGGGCGAGCTGACCCGCGCCATGGAGCCGTCAGCCGCCGGCGACATCCTTTACCACTTAGGCCGGCGATTCGTCGAGGCGGGCCAATGGGTGATGGCTGCCGAGATATTCGAACTGCTGGCCGAAAACCACCCCGACCACCCGCTCGCGCTGCCCGCCCTGACCTGGCTGGTGCAATACCACGCCAGCGCCGAGGCCCTCTGGCGCGTCCAGGGCGAGCAGCGCGTGAACGTGCAGTTGGCCGACGGCCGCGGCGGCGCGCCCGGCTCCGCCTCCGCCCCCCGGCACGCCTCGGCGCTGGCGGTCGAGGCGCCCGAGGCGACGGAGGGCCCGAGGCGGGCGGCCGAACTCGGGGCCCGGATCGAACAGACGCGCCCCGCCCTGTTCGCCCAGCCCCAACTGCGGTTCCCCTTGGCGGTGGCCGATCGCAGCCGCGGGCTGCCGAAGGCCGGCGAACGTTACTTTCTGCTGGCCAGCCGCTCGGCCAACCGGGGTGCATGGTGGCTGAATGCCCGAGGCGAATTGTGGCTGGCCGAACCGGACGGCCCTCCCCCGAAGCCCACGCTGCGTTGTGTTGCGGCCGCTGCGAAACCGCGCCTGGACGGCAAGCTGGACGAGGCGGTCTGGCAGCGGGCCAAGCCGGCGCCTCTGCGAAGCCTGCTGGACGACGACGATGCCTGGCCCGCCGAAGTGAAGCTCGCCTACGACGAACAATTTCTTTATCTCGCCGTCCGCTGCCGAAAGGCCCCGGGCGCGGAATACCCAAACTCCCAAGGCCCCCGCCCGCGCAACGCCGATCTTGCGCGTCACGACCGCGTGGAAATCTACCTGGACCTCGACCGCGACTACGCCACCTGGTACCGGTTCGCGGTCGACCACCGGGGCTGGGTGGCCGAATCGTGCTGGGGCGACGCAAGCTGGGACCCCACGTGGTTCGTGGCCCTGGCCGCCGACGAGGAGAGCTGGACCATCGAGGCGGCCATACCCCTGGACCAACTAACCGGCGCCTACCCGGAGTCGCGGCACGTGTGGGCTCTGGGCATCCAGCGGATCGTCCCCGGCGTCGGCTTTCAATCGTGGACGCAGCCGGCGGCCGTCGAGGTCATGCCCGAAGGATTCGGATGGTTGATGTTCGAGTGAGCGGCCCAGGGCACCTGCCCGTTCGCGTGCGGCCGCTTGTCATGCCCGGGCCGCCCGTTGTACAATGAGGGAACCCTCTTGCGGATTTGCGGGGAGTTCGCTTCTGCGGCCGACCAAGGGCGAGTCGTTCTTATTCGTTGCTTTTTGAGGTGGGTTGTGGGGGCTCGTGCACCGTGAACCTGGAGGGCCGTGAGGACGGCCAGACCAATATGGGCCCCAAGCAATGCCACCACAAGGGTTACTTTCCATGCCAAATTGCAGTGAACACGATTGCCGGTCCCTTCCGTGCCTGCGATACCTGGCCGCTGCGATACTCGCGGCCGCGTTGATGGCAAGCGTTCTGGGATGCGGAGTTGCCGAGTACCGGTCGCGAGTGGAATCCCGGGTGCAGGAAATGGCCACGGCCAGTGAGTTTGTGGGCCTTTATGGAGCCCAGCGGCTGGGCGAAAAGCCGGTTTCGGTTCGGGTGCCGCAAGTGTTCACCAGTCCGCCTCTGGTTCCCGGCGCGGAGGTTGCCGAGGAAGGAGCCCTGCCCGAAGAGGTACGCGTGCAGCCCGGAGTGATCGACCTGCCGGGACTGACGTACACGTACGAGGAGTTTGTGGCCGATGCCGAAGGCGGCCGGATTCCCTATTACCTCCACGTGGGCGCGGTGGACGCTACTGAACGGCGATTCCGTGACCCGACTACGCGGTGGGTGCGCCAGATCGAGAGCCGGCTCCCCGCTCAGCCCGCGGCCTGGGAGAAAGTGGAGTGCGAAACCCCGGAAGGCCGCGTGGTGGTTTGGCAGCGGCTGCGCGCGGAGGGCGAACAGCCGTTTTTGTACGAAAATCCAGAAGGCCGGCGTCGGGCCGTCAACCTGCCCGGCATATTGGACATTTACTATCGGATTGAAGGAGATTGGGCGGTTACGCTCGTGTGGCGCGTTCCCTCCAGCATCGCCCCGCACGTGGGCCTGGAAAAATGGGCTCCCATGGTCGCCGGCACCGTAAACGTTACGGAGCAACCGGAGCCGGGCGCCACACCGACGCCTTAGGATTGCCGTTGGAGTTGATGCTTTAGCGTGCGGGAAATCGCACATGCTCGGTACGCACGCTAAAGCGTGAACTCCAACGAATTGCCAAGCCTGGAACCCCACGGGGACGGTCCCCGATGACGATTTCGGTTCTTCTACGTTTCCCTGCAGAATAGGGGGTTGTAATGTCGCACCGACTATCTGCGCTGATTGGTTTGCTGGTCATCGTTCTTGTGGGCTGCGGCCGCGACGATCGGCCGTCGCCGGCTTCCGTGCCGCCGGCGGAGTCGCCGGACGCCGCCGGCGGGGCGCCACCGCCCCCGCCGCCCCCGCCGGCTCCGGTCGGCGACACACCCGATGCTCCGGCTTTCGAGGACCCCGACGACCAGCCGGAAATGCCTGCCGACCCGGAAATGGCCGTGCCGCCTGAGCATAACGACGTTCAACCCGGCATGGCGCCCGAAGCCGGCGACGGAATGCGTAGGCTCGAAGGCGCGGAAGCTGAAATGGCGGGGGAACCGGCGGCGCCCGACACGCCGACACTGCTTGCACGCGCCCGGGAGGCTCTAGGGCAGGGCCGCTGGCAGGAAGGAATGGCCCTGCTGCGCGCCGCCGCCGTGGCCGAAGAGGAAGCGGCGGAGGAAGTGCTCGATACGCTCCGCTGGTCGCCGGCGCTGCAACGCCCCATGCTGGTTACCCGATGGGGGATTGCCGTGTTGTCGGGCATTCCGGCCGGCACCCCGCAGCGCGGGCAGATGGGTAGGGGCCACGCGCCGCAACCCCACGCGCACGGGGCCGGCGGACAGCGCATGCCTCCCGGTAGGCATCCCGTGCATCCGGGAGGGCACCAGCACCAGCCGCCCCATGCCGGGGGCCACCCCGGCGCAGGCCGGGAGGGGGCGCCGGCGCCCGGCGCCGGAGGTCCCTTGGAATTCTGGCACCATGTGGTCGGGCTGCCTTTGGCCCAGGGACTCGAACGGCTCGTTGCCGAGGGGACGTTCGGCCACTGGCTCGTTGTTGATCATAGCGCCCCGCAACGGCACGCCGCCGGCGCTGCCGGCGAGCACCGGCACGACGAATTCGGCGCGGCCCAGCACGGCATGGGCGCGCCGGGGCACGGAAGTTCTTCGTTGCAGGGCATTGCCACCACGCAGGCCTCCGATCTCAACGACGCGAAGCGGTGGGCGGCCGACAACGAAATTGACGTCCTTCTGACCGTCGCCATGGCCATCGCGCCCGGAAGCTTTCGCGGAGTGCCGCAAACGACCTTGACCGTGAAGATTTACGACGTGGCAAGGGACGACGAACTGTGGAGTTCACGCCCCCTGAACAGCCGCCGGGTGCAGGCGGCGCTGGCCGGCGCGCGGTCCGATGGGAATCCGGCCCAGGAGTTCCTCGAAAGCTTAGGGAAGTACGTCAAGCAGAATCTTCGCCTGCAGGAGATGCCCGCCCTCGACGCCGCCGTGGTCGCCCGCCGGGCCCAATCGCTGGCCGCGCAGGAGCACCGCGACCCGCTGCCCGCACTGCTGGAATTGCGTTATTACGCTGCGGAGGGCCTGCTCGACGAACCGGCGTTGCAGGAACACTACGCGACCATCCTGGGACCGCAGGACGGGGCCGCGTTGTCGGCGGGCGACGTGGAGCAGCGCCGGCAGGTCGTCGAAGCGCTCCTCCGATAAGGCGCCGGTCGTTTGACAACGGCCCCCGGCAAGCTAGGCTTTAGTTAGCGGTAACTGTTTACGGGGCGGCGCGGGCTGTTTTCTCCGCTCGATACGAAGGGGAGAGTCCCATTTTCGCGGCGGAAACGGTCACTCATTGGGCAAATCGCCCTTTGCGCCGCGAAAATTGGGACAGTCCCCCTGTGAACGGCTACGGTTAGTGGGCCTATATGCTCGTCCGGCCCGCCAATTCCCATTTGCAGAACCTTTCACGGGCAGATGTTCCCATGGCGAAAAGAATACTCAATTTCTTGCGCGACGATCAGGCGGTGACCGCCGTCGAATACGCGGTGATGCTCGCGTTGATCCTCGCGGCCGTCATCAGTGCCGTCGGATCGGTCGGTGCCCAAGCCAGCGGTTGGTGGGGCGGCATCGAAAGCAACCTGCAGGAGCACGCCTTTCCGCACCCGTAAGATGGACATTCCTGTCCGTCGGGTTTACGACGGACAGGAATGTCCATCCTACCTAGGGTAATCTGCGTGCCGTCTTCGGTGGCTCGCGGTTCGGATGCAGCCTGCGCCGCCCTGCCGACGCGAGCGTTCCTTTCGGGGAACCGTTCGCGGGGAATCCCGGCGGTGCCCCCTTCTACGCTTCCAGGGCCCTCCGCGGCTGGGGCCTGGACACCGTTCCAAAATGCGATACAATAGGCTGCTATTATGGTTGCCGATGCCACACGGATTTCAGGTCATCGCTCTTCCGTCGCTAGGTGCAGACTGCTTTTCCGGGGGAGGCCACAGCGGCGTGTGCCTACTACATTGCCGAAGCCTGCACCTAGCGACGGAAGAGCCCAGGTCATGCGTCACCGGGCAGGGCTGATCGGAACAGGGGTTACCGTCTGGCGGTGTGCGAGCGCCCTGTCGACCACCCAAGCAGACCGACCACCCAAGCAGACCGACTAGCCAGGCAGACCTCGTAGGAGACAGCGCCGTGATTACCAAGGTCCTTATCGTCGACGACCATCCTGCGGCCCGGGAAGGGCTCGCCGTACGGATTGGTAACCAGGCGGACATGGAAGTCTGCGGCGAAGCGGCCGACCTGGCCGAGGCCATAATGCTGCTCGACGAGCTGCAGCCCGACGTGGTTATTGCCGACATCCAACTGAAAAAGAGCGACGGGCTGGAACTGGTCCGGCGTATCAAGGCCTGCAACGAGTCGATCAGCATTCTGGTCTGGTCGGTGTATCCCGACCGGATCTACGCCGAGCGCGCGCTGCACGCCGGTGCGTCGGGGTATATCAACAAGGAGCACACCACCGGGCGGATCGTCGATGCGATTCGCCGCATCCGAGAGGGCAAGATTTACCTCGCCGAGGAAATGGCTCAGCGCCTGCTCAGCCAGGCCGTCGGCGGCAATCGGGACCTCCGGCAGTCGCCCATTGAAGCCTTTTCGGACCGGGAACTGCAGGTGTTCCGGCACATCGGCAACGGGCAGACCACCTCCGAAATCGCCAAGCAATTGCACATCAGCCCGCACACCGTCGAGACGCACCGGCAGCGGATCAAAGAGAAGCTGCACGTTGAAAGTGCCGCCGAGTTGACTCAGGCCGCCATCCGATGGGTGCTTCAAGGCGAAGCCGACGCGAGTTGATCGATGAACCGGGGTGTTAGCCTCTCGCCCGGTCCGCTCGACGCGGCAATTTGGCTGTGCCGCCCGTACTGCGTCAGGCTGTCTCCGCTACGACAACGTGTCGCACGCCGCGCCGGTACGCTCTATTGCAGGTAGCGCATCCGAATGGGTACCCCTACCCGGTGAAATCGTTCCGCCTGAACAGACATTCTGTGGCACGTCGTTTGCTAGGCTCTAAGGATGACGGCGTCCGTTCGGCCCGAGCGCTGCTAGGAAAAGGGTAGCCGTTCACAGGGGGACTGTCCCCTTCGCATACCGCGGAGAAAACTGCGCCGTCGCCCCCTGAACGATGACGGAAAGGGAACACGCACGACAAGGGCTGGGGCAAGGAAGCGGCGCTGATGGCGGCAGGCGGCAGGGGAGCCGCCTCCTCTCAGATTGATCGTGGAGAACAAGAATGTCCAGGGTTGCAGACAAGGTCGCACTGGTTACGGGAGGGGCGATGGGGATCGGCCGGGCGACTTGCCGCATGCTCGCCCGGGAGGGCGCCAAGGTGGCACTCACCGACATTGCCGAGCCGGAAGGCCGATCGGTGGTCGACCACGTGGGCGAGCCGGATGACGTGGCGTACGGCATTCTTTACCTAGCTAGTGAGGAATCGAAGTTCGTCACCGGCAGTGAACTGGTGATCGATGGCGGGTATACCGCCCAGTGAACCAAAGACAAAAAGGAGAGCGATTATGCGTATGCATACCATTGCAATGGCGATAAGCTTAGTAGCGTTTGTGCCGCTGGCGGGAGTCCAGGGACAGTACGTGACTCCACACGCGCCGGTGACCGTGCTTCGGCCGGTAACACCTGCCGTTCCGGCGGCGGTGGTCGTGCACCGGCCGGTGGCGCCGGCGGCGCCGGTGGTGCATCGGCCCGTGGGGCGGGTGACGCCGGCGGCGGCGGTGGTGCAACAGCCCGTGGTGCCGGTGACGCCGGCGCCGGTGGTGGTGCATCGGCCCGTGGTGCCGATGACGCCGGCGCCGGCGGTGGTGCAACGGCCCGTGGTGCCGACGGCGCCTGCCCCGGCGGTGGTGCAGCGGCCCGTGGTGCCGGTGACGCCGGCGCCGGTGGTGGTGCATCGGCCGGTGGCCCCCGTGGGGGCCTACAGTCCCGTGGTTGCCGCTCCGGCAGGTCCGCCGGTCATCATCCGGCCGACGGTATACGTGCCCGGCCAACCGATTCGTAACATCCTTCGGGCGATTACACCGTAGTCGCCGCATTACCACGGCGAGTCATGCAAGTCGTAAACAAGTCGATCGCGATGCGAGAGGTTGCCCGACGGATGGACCGGGCCAGCATGGCCGATTGCCCGGTGGTGATCTGGGGCGAAGAGGGCAGCGGGAAGCGATTCGTGGCGGAGTCGATCCACCGGCGGAGCCGGAGGGGGAGCGGTCCCCTGGTGATCGTTCGCTCTGAGGCCGCCGCGGCCAGCACCGACGGCGAGCGGCGGTTGAACGAGGAATTGTTCGGCACGGCGCAGCAGCCGGGAAAGCTGGCGGTGGCGGCCGGCGGCACGCTGCTGATCGACGAGATTACCGCCCTTTCCCCGACCGCCCAGGCAAGGCTGCTGGGGGCGGCAGAGGGTCGGGCTGTCTTCACCCCTGAGAACGCTTCGAAAGAACTGCCCGACTTCCGGCTGATGGCAACAACCCGGTTCAAACTGGCCGAAAGCGTCAAGCGAGGCGTCCTGCGGGAAGATCTGCATTACCGCATCGGGGTCGTGGCCATTCACGTGCCGCCGTTACGGGAGCGGCCCGACGACATCCCGCAGTTGATCGGCGAACTCGTGGGCGAACTGTGCACCGAGCGGGGCGCCGCCGTTCCTTCGGTCGATCCGGAACTGGTGCAGTTCGCGGTCGATTATCCCTGGCCGGGGAATGTCGCCCAGCTTTACGACTGCCTGGAAGCGATGCTACGCGCCGGCGACACCTTGTCGCTGGGCGTCGGCCACCTTCAGGCCGCGCTGGCCGAATGCGGCGGGGGGGTTGCCGGGACCCCCGCCACCCAACAGGTTGCCAACTTGGCCCGGCTGGAACGCGCCGCCGTGCTGCACGCGCTGGAGGTCCACGAGGGCAACCGCACCCGCGCCGCCAGGTCGCTGGGTATCTCCGTACGCACCCTCCAGCGCAAGCTCCGGCGCTGGGCAACGTGATGTAAGTACCATGAGTGTCCCACGATACTCGGTAGGGCGGAAACCAGCGCAAGCTCCGGCGCTGGGCAACGTGATGTAAGGGCCCGCCTCCTGTTGTGCGGCGACGCCACCCCTTGCTGAAAGGGTTTACATATTGGTCGGGTCGTCGGCGGCGGCGGCGCCGGTAAGCTGGTCCATCACTCGGGAGAGTTCGGCCACGTGGCCGGCGTCGTGCGTGTAGAGGCGGCAGATGCGGAAACTGACGGGGATGCGGCGGAACAGCTCGCGTTCGTCGAGGCGCAGGATGCGTCCGGTGCCGGGCTCGTACAGGTAGTTCTGCCCGGCCGCGGGGACGTGGGCTCCCGGCCGGTGGACGTGGCGCGCCGTGTCGACCCGAAGGGGCAGGTCGCGCAGCGCCGGCGGCAGCAGGTCGCGCACCGCCGCCTCGAAGGTGGTTGCGCTGCTCAGCACGCTGCCGTGCTCCGACTGGCCGGGGGCGAAAAAGATGGTGCGTTCGCAGGCCATCCGCCAGCGGAGCTGCCGGCGCAGGAACCGCCGCCACCGTTCGCCCAATGCGCGGCGCCGAGGTTCGTCGCTCTGCCCCCACCGGCCCACCTCGGCCAGCAGCGACCACTCGGTCAGCCGCTGGTACTCGTCGAGGTGTTCCCGGGGATCGCCGGGGAAGAGCAGGTCGCGCGAGTCGGCGAACAGCTCTTGCAGTTCGACATCGATGGCGCGAACCGTGCGGTGGAAGTAGATGGCCCGGAACAAGTCGGCCCGGACGGAAATGAACTGCACCAGCGCCGAGAGGCCCCGTTCGTGAATGGTTAGGCCCTTTTCGGTGAACCGGGTATAGTGGAGCAGACGGTTCAGGTCGAACGCGCGCGTGCTGTAGCCCGACATGTACGCGTCGCGCAGCACAAAGTCCATGTTGTCGACGGTGTACAGGCCGCTGAAGAGGCTGCGCAGCATGCAGAGCCAGCGGGGGGCCTCGGCGGAGCCGTCGCGCGGCCGGGTGATGAGGAAGGCGACGTGTTCCGGGTCGATGGTTTCGCCGGGCTCCAGGACGGCGTTGGGACTGCGGCGCACACGGCGCACCAGGTCGGCCAGTTCGCCGCGGATGATCTCGGCGCCGAGCGATTCGTGATTCAGCCCGAACCGGGCAAGGAAATGCGTATCGAAGAAGTGCCCGAACGGGCCGTGGCCCACGTCGTGCAGCAGGGCGCTGAGGCGCATGAGCGAGTCGACATAGCCCGGGGAGGGCACGTCGGGGCACACGTGCTGGAGGCTCTCCAGGAGCCCGCTCACCGCCCGGCTGGCCAGGTGCATGGCGCCGAGCACGTGCTGGAACCGGGTGTGTTCGGCCGTCGGAAAAACCCACCAGGCGGTCTGAAGCTGGTGAATCTGCCGCAGCCGCTGCAACCAGGGATGGTCGATGACTTGGCGTTCGGAGACTTCACCTTCGGGCAGGCCCTCGGGCGAGGTGAAGGTGATGTATCCGTGGAGTGGGTCGTGGCTGAGGCTTTCGTTGCGGAACTGGCGCATGACAGAAGCCATTATGCCGGTATTGGGCCGGCTGGGCTACCACCAGCGAGGGCGGAACCAAAGCACCTGACGGAGTGGGCCTCAGTGCCGCATCGAGTTCGTCGGCGCCGACCGTTCTGTTGTTGCAGCCGGCTGTGCTACCCACGGTGCTCTCGTCGAATCGTGCCGATACAGCACCGATCCCTCTTGGAATGCCCCCGGGGCAAGCCGAGGGCATCTGCTTGGGCCACGTAACCGTTCACGGGTCGGAAATCAGCCGCAGGGCGCTAGCCCCGGTTCGCTTGGCTTGAAACAAAAACCGGACGCTAGCGCGTTGCGGCTAATTTCCTGCCGCGGCCGAGCACCGGGAC
>PWXP01000112.1 GCA_003561895.1 Planctomycetaceae bacterium
AGCGAAAGCAGGCGAACCGCCCGGTCGCGGTGGCGCGCCAGGGCCCACTCGGCCGCGGCGATAATATTGACGTCCAACTCGCCGCGCACGGTCATCTCGCGAAGCTGCGTTCCCAACAGGCGGAGCAACTCGCCTTCCGCGCCGAACTCGGTCGATAGTTCGCGGATCGCGCCGTGGCCGTTCACCGAGCCCGGGGGGGCGGAACGGGTTGGCTCGGACTTCGTCTGCGCATGCGTCGCAACCCAAGCCATGGCAGCCACCGACGCGACGACCATGCTCATCATGAACGCGGGCATCGCGTGCAAAGGCGGCCGCCACACGAGCCGGGCGGCAATTTGCTCGCCCCGGGCCAGCAGCCGCACGGCCTCGGCAGGCGCATCGCACGTGAACTCGGCCAGCCCATACCCGCGATGCGCGGCGAGGTCCTCCCAGCGGTGCAGACGAGTTGTGAATCGGCTCTCGACAAACCGGCGCTGCTCGTCGCGCTCGAGGTCTTCGAGAAGTTTCCACGAAAACTCGGCGGTGTCCTCCAACGGCGGTTTCATCCAGCCCGGCAACCGAATGTTCAGGCGGAGCCCGCCGGGCGGGCTGAGCACGATCAGCGGGTCATGGGAATTGGCGTTTCCCGGCGCGGCGGCGCGATAGGCGACTTGCCCGGCGAAGGGCGCGCGCTTTTCGAGCCGTTCCTGTTGCGCGGCCAGTTGCCTTTCGGTCTGCGCCGTTTCAACGGCCATCTTCTTCAGGCTTTTCCGCCGGTGCCGCTTGGCGCGGCGCAGGTCCTCCTCGCGGCGGCGCTGAAGTTCACCCTGCGACCGGCCTATCTGTTCGAGGCGGTCCTGCACCGCCGCAATGCTCTCCCGCAGATCGCGCGCCTGTTGTTCGCTCAAATGGCGGAAACGCTCCAGCCCCTGTTCCAGCTCGGCTTTTTGCTCGCGCGTCTGCTGCAACTGCTCCTGAAGTTTTCGCACCTCGATGTGCGCCGCCTCGAGTTCGGCCTCCTTCTCGGCGTGTTGCTGCTCCGTGACGGCCTTTCGCTCGCGGAGGGTTGCCGATCGGGCATGATCGTCGCTGTGAAGGTGCAGGGTGCTTCGAGCTTGTTCGACCTCGGCCTCGAGTTTGCGGATTTCGAGTTCGCGCCGCTTGATGTCTTCCCGCCGGCCCAATTGCTCCCGGAGCGATTCGCGGCCGAGCCGCTCCTTCTCCAGGGTGAGGTCGCTGAGGTTCGTCCGGAGGGTGCGCTCCTGGGCGTTGGCGTCGGCCATCTTCTGCGCGATTTCCGGATCGACGGCGAGTACCTGATGAAGGAGCGCCTCTTGTTCGGCGGCGAGGCTCTCGCGGCGGAGCTTGAGCACGGCGATTTGCGCCTCGGCCTCGGGCGAGTGAAAACGCGCAAGCAACGCCCCCTCTTCAACGTGCGAGTGCGGCGTGAGGTGGACGACTTCCAGGTCGGCGGGCCGCCGTACGGTGAACAGCCCATCGCCCTCCAGGAGCCCCTCGTGGCCGACGGCGGCCCACCACCCAAACGAAACGGCCATGCCGAGCATGCCCGCCACCATGACCGCGCCCGCCCCCCGGCGAATGGTGCCCAGCAGTCGGCCGGGCGTTCGCGCTGCCCGATTTGGGGCATTTCGCCGGCGCCACACGTGCGCGGCGCAGGAGAAACAGTAGGCGCCCAACCCGACGGCGCCGCCAATCACAGCCACTTCCAGTACGGTTGTCCATTCCATGATGGCCGCCGATGAGCAAACGGCGTGCCGAAGGTTGACGGTGCGGCACACTTGGGAAGCCCGGTCGGCTCCCAGTCGCGTCACCGGCAGGTTGGAGTTCACGCTTGATCCGTTGGAGTTCACGCTTTAGCGTGCGAATGATCGCCCACTTGGCTTCGCACGCTAAAGCGTGAACTCCAACCTGCCGCGCTAGAACGACCTAGCTTACGGGTATCCCATGGCAGAGCGCCGCACGGTGTCTCACCGGTGTGTCATCGCGACGCCTTTGAGACATACGGTTAGGGAGGACCCTTACCCGGTTGCCCCGAATCTGATGGTGCGGGGCCACCCGACTCTTCCGTACTCAGAAAACACGTCCATACGATCGGTGGCTGGTTGGCACGAGGCGCCGCCGGTTGCCCGCAAACAGATCGTGCTACCGGCTGCGATGCGCCGCCAGGCGGTCCGCGGTTTGCAGGTCACGGCGGGCTTGCGCCGGCCGATTTTGCGCGTCGTAGATGCGGGCCCGCGCCCGATAAGCCTCGGGATTCTGCCCGTCGATCTGGATGGCTCGATTGACGTCGGCCAGGGCCCAGTCGTTCTGTTTGAGCAGGCGGTGCAGGGTGGCGCGGATAATGTAACTGTCGGCCCGCTGGTCCTTGCCGTAGCGGATCGCCCGCGTGATATCCTCGTAAGCCAACTCGAAGCGCTCGAGCGCGATGAGCGCCACCGCGCGGTTGTTTCGCGCCGTGACGTTTTCGGGTTCCTTCTCCAGCGCGGCGGAGAAGAATTGCACGGCTTCTCCGTAATCGCCCTGCCGGAGGTGGTCATTCCCCTCCGTGATCGCTTCTTCCGCGGTGAGCCGGTCCATCGGGTTGCCGCAACCGGCCAACGACAGGCATCCGGCGGTCATCAGCGACACAACGAAAATAATGGGCATTCGGTTCATCGGATGGATACCAGAAGGGTGTAGGGCCTTGGGGCGTGCAGCGTGGAAGACAACCGCGGGAGCACGGCCCAACGGGACCATGCCCCCGCGACGACATGACGACCAGGGGAGGGCTATCCAGCATTAGCCACCGGTGGAACCGAGTGGACGAGTGCTGCTGGGCTTTCCGACTCAGCCGCCGGATACACAGAGCACGTTGGAGCGAAACACCTCCGCCGTGCTCTGCTACTCCTTTCGCTCAGTCTTCA
>PWXP01000086.1 GCA_003561895.1 Planctomycetaceae bacterium
ATCCGAACACACTTGACCAAGGTCCGCGATGCTCTTCGTGGTGCGTTTCGGTTACGAAAAGAAGTGGACCCCGTCCCCTGCATCGCACGCGGCGAAGGCTCAGCCGCCTGGCAACTAGACCAGAGTGTCCTGTCGGCGCATACTAGCGAGTAAGCAGCAGGCGGATTGGCACCAGGAAAGGTCAGGCACTTCTCTTTGGTTGTCCGCCCCGGATGCCGGTGCCTCATCACCGACCGGCAGATCGGGTCCAAGCTTGCTCCGCCAGCCTCTTTCCCACGAAAATTCCGCAGACGATTTGCCGCCTCAGGCATCGGGCACGCGTAATCTCTCTACAAATTGGTGCAGGGCCTTCGATCGAGCAAACGGTCGACAACTCCAGGTCTTACGCCAAGGTTTGCGCGGATACTCCGTTGTGCGGTGGTCGAGACAAGCTGCCTTACTGACATCCAAGGCACATATTTCAACACGCTTCGCAACGACTGATCGGTAGGCGCGGAATTAACAAAGAATAATCGCATTCTAAACGCTAAGTAAACGCGCGTACCGTAGAATCCAATTGCGTTCCAACGCAACCAGCATTACCACAGCGCAGGAGAGATGCCATGACAAGCGTTATTGATGCCGAGCGCTATTCGCTGCGTGAGGCAGCCGAAAAGCTGAATGTACATCCGACAACGTGCTGGAGATGGGCCCTCGTGGGCGTTCGGGGGCCGCCGGCTACCCACGATCATGATCGGCGCCCGTCGCTATGTCACGAAAGCCGCTCTCGAGGCTTTCCTAATTGGGCCAGACCAGGCGACACCTAGCACTACCGTGGACCAACGCAACCGTGCGGAGGCTGCCTCTAGGCACCTGGACGCGCACGGATTTGGGGCCACTTGATGATCCACATCCCCTCCAAACCCTTATTCTTCCCAGTTCTTCCCAGTTCTTGCAGAAAGGACCTCACATGGCCAAAAAAACACGCAAACGCACCCCGCCGCCCGAACCCGCCGCCAGCACGCTACCGACGGGTTGGGAGCGTACCCGCCTGCCAATCGCCGACCTCGTGCCGTATCCGAGCCAGGAACACTTCTTCGGCGGTACAACCTCGCCCGAGGACGACGAGGCTCTGCGTCGGGATCTCGCGCACAATGGGCAGCGGGATCCGGTCCACGTATTGCCGGGCCCCAACAAGGCGGAGCTGCCCGCGAACACGGTGCTCGACGGCATGCGACGGATGCGCCTGCAGGCCGAGAATGGCCAAGAGAGTGTTGATGGCATCCTACGATATGACCTGAAGAACGCAAGTCGAGCAGAGGTCGAGAAGGTGTTCCTTAGTTTCAATACCGAACGACGCCAACTCCAAAGCCTTGATCGCGCGAGGATTGCGCTGCGGCTCTACGAGCTAGAACGCGGCCGTGAACCCGGCAGCTTACGTGGCGACGAGGAACGCGCCGCGCGCGATCGCGTCGGAGCCACCGTCGGCATGTCCGGCAGACATCTGCAGCGGCTGTTCCGGATTTTGCTGACACCCCTGCCCGTGCAGCGGGCCGTACGCGAGGGGCGACTGACCATGATTCTCGGCGAGCGGGTCGAACAACTGAAAAGGCCGAAGCAACAGGAAATCGCCAAACGGATCGAGGCCGGCGAAGACCCGAACGCGGTCGTGGGTGGCTACCTGCCGGCGGGGAAGTCGCGACTTCGCGCGACCGACCTGTTCCTGAAAGCTGTCAAGGATTTGGATCGCATGGTCGCGAACCTCGGCGATGGCGCGTCCAGCCGTATTCATTGGAAATCGGCACAACAACATACGCCCAGCTTGCTGGCCGCGCGGGAACTGCTCGACCGGCTCATCGAACATGGCGAGGCTGAGCCGGAGGACGACAGCTGGAAGAAATTGGCCGAAACGGTCGCGCGGCTGCCCGATTTGTCGCAGTAGTGCAGGGAGCAGAACAGTCACACAAGTGAGCCTGTTGGGGCTGGACACGATGTCCACCGATCCACAAAAGCACTAATGCTGCCTCGGGTGTCGAAGCGGCCGACGAAAGGCAATGTCGTAATGAACGCTTCATTTCACAATCAATAGATACGGCGGCGACAACCCGGCAAGGAGCATCGCCGCCGCAAGAAAGGACCGTATCCATGCATGATACCGCACACGCCAAGAATGGGAAACCCTCGTCCACCTCGACGGTGAGGCCCACCACTGCCGGCCAGACAAAAGGCCCGCGTCTGCATCTGTTCATGGGCCAGGCCAAGCCGAAGACACTGGACCCAGAGTTATTATTGGACGCTACAGATTGGACGGCACTGGCAACCGAATGCCAGGACGCTGACGGGCAAATTCTGTTCGACATCCGGCGCCTGCCCGAATGGCCGGACGAGCCCCGATACCAGCTCCTTCGGCTCGTCACGACGCTCGACGGTCGGGCCCGACTCCGAATCCGAAAGCAGGAATTCAATGATCTGTTCGAGGCCGTGCTGACCGCCATGGTCGGCCCGACCTGCCTGCGGACGCACCAGCGGTCGCTCCGGGCGGCCATCGAGGCTGCCGCCCTCTGCTATCCCGACATGGCCGAGCAGGCGGCGGCCCGGATCAATCAGAGATTGGCCGCGGTCGGTGCCGCGAAGATGAATTGCCAGCGGCTGGCCAAACAGATCCGGGAGGTCGCCGGCAAAGGGGGCAATCCGGCCGAACTCATGCAGCCGGAATCGGCTGCCCGGGCCTTCCTGGAGGAGGCCCGGACTAAGGCGAACCTGCCGGAAGACCGGCCGGTCGTCCACTATTACCGTAGTGAGTTCTACGTCTGGCGCGAAGGCGAACACGCGTGGGAACGCACAGGAGACGATCGGTTCGCTGCCTTGGTCATGCAGTTCCTGCAGAGCCGGGAACTTGCGGGCCTGGACGAGCGGATGTGCCGGAACGTGCTGGCCCACCTACGGGCCCTGACGATGCTCGGGCGTTGGGATGAGACCCTCCCGTTTTTCATCGAAAGCCGAGATCCCTTCCAGATATCGCGACCCTGGTGGCTCGTCTTCACCAACGGCGTGCTCGATCTGGCCAAGGCCGTGGAGGACCCGGCCGCGGCGACGCTGGAGCCGGTCGACAGCCGGTATTTCAACACCGTGAAGCTGCCGTACGATTTCGATCCGAAGGCCAAATGCCCGCTCTGGCAGGAGACGCTCAAGCAGATCCTGCCGCGCACCAGCCCCGACGACCGGCGGCGGATGGTCCTGCAGGAGTTCACGGGGTACACGTTGGCGTCCGACTGCCGCTTCGAGAAGTGCCTGGTCTTGTGCGGCCGGGGCGGCAACGGCAAGAGTACGGTGGTCGAGCCCTGGCAGGCCATGCTCGGGGCCGACAACTATTCCCGCATTTCGTTGGAAGACCTGGGAAAGCAGTTTCGGAACTACCAGCTCCTGGGGAAGCTGGCCAACTTCTCGGGCGAAATGAGTTACCTGGGAAAGATCCAGGAGGGCATGCTCAAGCCGATCATCTCGGGCGAGGAGATCGACGCCGACCGGAAGTTCAAGGATCCGATCAAGTTCCGGCCGCAGGCGAAGATCGTCGTCAACACGAACGAGCTGCCGCAGATCCAGGATCCGACCGAGGGCATGTGGGACCGCCTGATCATCGTCCCGTTCGAGCGGCGAATCCGCGGCACGGCCATGGAAGATCCGCTTCGGAAGGCACAGCTCCTGGAGGAGCTTCCCGGCATCGTCAACTGGGCCCTCCGCGGGCTGGCCCGGTTGCTTAACAACGGCCGGTTCAGCCCCTGCTGCAAGTGCGAGGCCCTCCACAACCGGCACCGGACCGAAAGCGACACCGCGCGCATGTTCATTCAGGAGTGCTGCGAGCAGCAGGCCGGGTGGAAGATGTTCTCGGAGCCGCTGTATCAGTTTTATCGCTACTACGCGATCGCTACCGGGCACAAACCGGTGTCGAGCTGCCAGTTCGGCAAACGGATGCGTGCCCAGGGATGGCTCAAGGTCCGGGAGACGACCAAGAAGCGGCGGTTGTATTACCGGGACATGCGGCTGTCACCGGCCGGCGAGTCCATCCATGGCCGGGCGCTCGAGAAGGGTATCCTGACGGATGTCCTGTGCCGAGGTCCGGGGCAGGATTAGCCTGCCGTCAGGTCTATCAGGCCTGCCGTCAGGCTTGTCAGGGTTGGACGCGGTTTACCCTGACGGCGCAAATACTTACCAGATAGGAACTTACGAACCACCGTCAGGGTTGTCAGAGTAGTTTCAGACAAGGTTGATGAGAAAAACAGTAAGAGATAGTTCTTTATCGTCCTATTTCACAGCCCGGGTCTGAGATAACCCTGACAACCCTGACGGATTACGATCTCGACAGGAGAACCGACCATGACAAAAACCTTGAATCCGACTCTGTTCCGCAGGCTAACCGAGGTCTTCCGCCATGTCCGCGTCAGCAATCCCGGCCAGCCCGCAGTCATACATTATCAGCCTGACTGGCAGTATCGCCGTGGCAGGCTCAGGCCCCGGGTCGTCGGCTATGGTGAGACCTACTACGTGAGTTGTCCCTTCTGCACGGATATCCGGCGGCGGCTGGGCATCAGCCATCGTTGGGCCGTTGATGACCGGGAGACCTACGATGACATGCTGCATTTGGCTCATTGTTTCAACGAAGAATGTCTGGCAACGCGCGAGATGCAGAAGAAGTTGCACGCGATGGTCTATCCGCAGGGCATGTACGGCCGCGCGATGAAGGTCGAGCTGCCCAGGTCGGTGCAGCCGGCCGAGCCCGCGCCCGAGCCGGAGTTTCACTTGCCGCCGCATACGCCGCTGAGTGAGTTGCCGGCCGGGCATCCGGCAATCCGGTACGTGCGAAAGCGGGGCTTCAACCCGAAGATGTTAGCCAGGCGATGGGGCGTCGTCTATTGCGAGGAGAATCGCGGCCCCAGCCCGCATTTCCTGGAGCCGCGGATCGTGATTCCGGTGTACGCGCCCAGGGCATGGGATGATGAACAGCCGGCTCGTCTGGTCGGCTGGCAGGCTCGATCGATTGGGCGATCGATCCACCGCATGCCCAAGTACCTATCGGCACTGGGCATGCGTAGAAATGACCGCCTGTACGGTCTGCCACAGGCACTCAAGACCCAGGGCCCGATCGTGATCGTCGAGGGAATTACGGACGTTTGGCGACTGGAGCGTCGCGGCGTAGGGCTGTTCGGCAAGGTCATGTCGCAGGCACAGGTGAGGCTGCTGCGGCGTTACTGCGATAATCGACCGATCGTCGTCCTACCCGACCAGGACGTCCAGGAGCAGGCCCGGACAATCGTCCAGCAGCTTCGGCCGTACGATTTTCCCAGGGTGGTGGCCGGGAAACTTCCCAATGGGCGGAAAGACCCGGGCGAGTGCAGTTGCGAGGGGCTGAGGGCGGCCATCGAAGACGCCATAAGTTAGTTTTGGGTCATTTACGCCGGGCGGACATCGTGTCCACCAGGCATCGCCGACGAAGCCGGAAGGTTACAAAAGTACTTTGGCTGCCATAAGAGTCCACGCTGATAGAGGACCGCCGAGCGAGGGCATTCAGAGGGGCCTGTGCGACCGCTGGGTCGCTGTGACTGTTTTGCCGTAACGGGCGCCAAAGCCACTCGTTTATCTATTGGGCGGCCAATCGCTGCCTGCTAAACTACAGATAGCGAGGCACCAACTCGGGGTCGCGCATTTTGTTGCACAAACGCGGAGCACACGCTTGGCCTGGGAAAAACGCGGACAGAGGCATTACTATTACCGGGCGAAAAGAACCGGCCCGAACACCACCAAACAGTACGTGGGGGCCGGCCCCGAGGCGAGGATGGCGGCCCGACAGGACGCCGAAGCCCGCCGAAAGCGGAAAGAGGAACGGGCCGCGATCCGCCGCATCGAGGAGTCCGTCGGCCCCGTGTCGGCGATGATGGTCGAACTGGAGATCGGCCTACGCACGCTCCGCGACGGACTGCTGTTGACCGCCGGGTACCACCAGCGACGTGGAGAATGGAGGCGACGCCGTGGCCGAAAACACGAAAACGACTGAAAACCAGAAAGCATTCACAATCAAGGAATTAGTGGAGCTGGCCAAGCGGGGGCGTGAGGACATCTTGCCGACGCTGCACGTAGCGTTGGATGAGCACCCGGAGTTATGGCAGCATTACGGGAGCCTGGCTAAGCAAGCTCAAGGGGCTTGGCTGAAACTCATAGCCGGGCCGGACCTTTACATGCGCGAATGTGTGGAACGACACACGGCCCACTTGATGGCCGCGTTGGCCGGGCCAGAGGCAACAGCCTTGGAGCGGCTGCAGGCTGAGCGAATCGTGGCGTTGAATTTGCAGACCTCTTACTACGAAGCGTTGTTGGCGCAAGAGTCCGGAAAGGCGTCCAGCAAGGTTACGGAATATCTGCATGAACGGTCCGGCGTCGCCGAACAGCGGTTGCAGCAAGCGATGCTCAATTTGGCGAGGGTGCGGAAGCTGTTGCCGCGCGTGCTCAAAGTCGACGTGCTCGTCACCGGCCAAATCGAAACGACCGTCAAGAACGCAGCAGACCCCGACACGACTACGGAGGACGGAGGGCCGACCCGCGTACAGGTGCCGGCCAACCGTATCAAAGACCTGTTGGCGGCCGCCGCCAACTGAACACAAATACGGAGGTACCGAACATGCTGAGACCAACCAATTCGGAGCGTACAACAGCCGAGCGGCTGTTGAAAATGTTGATATCCAAGGACAAGGCGGAGGCGGATCGGGCCGCCAGCATCTGCCTCCAGATCGGCCTGCCGGCGGCCGAACTGCTCATCCAGGCGGCTGGGGACAAGCGGTTCGCGATCGACGCCCGCGTCCGATTCCTGCAGGTCGTCCGCGAAATCGGCGTGCCCCTGAATATGGCTATCGGCACGCAGCTCCAGCAGTTGATGGAGGGGCGGTCGAAGAAAATTGCGAAGGAAGCCGCGCAGATCGTGGCCGACGCGAGCCCGAACGGGGCCGCCGGGATCATGGATCTACCAGCCATCACCCGCAAACCGTTTGGGTGGGATGCGATGGTCGCCCGACGTCGGCGAGATCTGGCGGCTGCCACACGTGGGGCCAGAGCCGAGGCGAGGGCCGAACGGCGAGCCTGGTTGCGCCAGCAGTAGGACCGGGTTTTCCGGCCAGTGTCGTTGTTTTTCGTTCACACTGTTTTTGGGAGTCAGTTATGGCAGGAACCAAGGTGGCCCAGGCCACAAAACGTCAGTCCAAGGAACCTGGACGCTTCGACGACGAGTTCGACGATTACAGCGAGTATTTTCCCCCGGACGCGCTGTCCTCAGAGCCGTCGAAGCGTCATTCCTCGGGCAACCGGTCCCAGCCTACCAAGCTGCGACCGGCCGCAACCGACCGTGCCGCTTCCGTTAGCCGGTCGCGCTCGAAAGACAAGAGCGGGACTGCCGAGACTTCCCCAACGGCTTCGCCAAAACAAACGGCGCCGCCGAACCAAGAGAAGAGGCCGCAGGGATCGCCGGAGGCACAGCCTGCCCAGCTATCGCGTCCGCAGCCGGATCCTTTGGCGGACCTGATCGCGACGATCAACGAAAGTGCATTGGCCTCCAACCGCACGATGAAGGCCAGCATCGAGCAAGTCCGCGAAGCCGGCTTGGCGCTGATGGAAGCGCGGAGAAAGATCGGCAAGGAGGGGTTTCCCGGTTGGGTCAAGCGCAACCTCCCGCTTTCCGCGACGGAGGCTGTTGCCCTGATACGTTACGCCCAGGACCCGCGGGTGGCCGGCGTAGACGTTTTGCCCACCACGGCCGTACCCCTCCATCAGGCCGCCGAGTTGCTCGCCCCCTTGTGCGGCCACCTCGTCGGAGAGCCCCGGGCGGTCGATACTGCCGCGCCCAGGCCCCTGCGGAAGGATCGGAGGCCCGCAAAGCCGCGGTAATGGGGCGCTCCAGGCATGTCTCCGGCAGGTTCATCGGTCGGCGGTTCACAGTTGCCCATACAGACACCTCGATGCGTTGGGCTCCGGCCGCCGAAACCGGGATTGCGGCTATCCGCGGCGCGAACCGCAGCATTTCTTGAACTTCTTGCCGCTGCCGCACGGGCATGGATCGTTGCGGCCAACGCGACGGGTGGTCGGTTCCGGGAGTGGCAGAGGGTCTTGGACGGACACAGCAGGAGGAATCGGCGGCCGTGCAACCGGGGGCGACGGGGGCGATTGTTCGGAAAAGCACGCCCAGTTCTCCAATTCCGCGATGGTATCCCCGATTCCCGTAGGTGGGCAACGTGCCTGCCATTGCAGGAATCCGGCCTCCCCTTCCGCGATACCCTTCTCGACGTCTTCTAACCCGATCCAAAAGGTGTCGACGACGTCCCGGCGATACGCCTCGACGATGTCCTCGTAGGCCTCCGCAGGAGCCAGGCAAACCAACTCGCTCACCAAGAGGCCTGCAGCGGTATGATCGTCGCGCTGGGTCGCCTGCCGGAGATGCTGTTGCAGGCGCTGGACCGCCTCGAGCCGGCTGAGGCGGCCATCGCGCACCAGCAACTGATACGCCTGTGCCCCCTCCCATCGCACGAATTCGTTCAACCCGCGGTCCTCGATCATCCGGTCGAACAGCTCGATCGGATCGTCCGCCAGCGCTACCAGCACCCTCGCCAGGACGGCCGTGACGGCATCGCCGAACAGGTCGAAAGGCAGCTCGCCCGGCAACGAAAACGCTTCGAGAATAGCCGGCAGCGCCTCTTTTGCCTGGAACTCCGCAAGCAAGAACAGCGCGAAGAACGGCGCCTGCCCTTCAGGCGCCTTCCCCGATCGCGCCGCGGCCGACGCCTGCCGGAGAACCTCGATCAGCCTGGGCGCCATCGCGTCGCGGTGCCGGCGGGCTTCCTGGATCGCCTCCACCGGCAGTTCGTGGTAGGCCGCGTCCAGTTCCGCCAGGATCGGGTCCAGGGCAGCATCGGCCTCAGGAGCCGGTTCATCGGGTCGGTCTAATTCGGTCATGCCGGTCCTTTTCGGGCGTGGCTTGATCTCGCAAAATGGAATGGATGTCTCCGATTGTATCACTTGGAGAGGTTCCCGGTAGCCCAACGGAAGGACAAGTCTGCTGCACACAATTGGGGGGCCTACCCCGGATTTCCTGCATGCCCTCTGGCCTGCGAACTCCATGGGCGGTATATTGGCAGCCGAACCTCTTCGGGGGGCATCTCCATGCTTCGTAATACGTTCCTGCATCTTCCCGGCATCGGCCCCGTTCGCGAGCGGGCGTTGTGGCAGCGGCGGATTCTCGACTGGGATGGCTTCCTGGCGGCGGTGGAGGGTGGGCGCTTGCGGGACGGCATCTACAAGGCGGCCGCGCCGGTGGTTCACCAGTCGGTGGCGGCCGCGGCCGGCGGCGATGCCCGGTTCTTCGACGGCCTGCTGCCGCGGAGCGAGACTTGGCGGCTCTACCCGGAGTTCATGGACCGGGCACTGTTCCTCGACATCGAGACGACCGGGCTTTCCGCCCAGTTCGACCAGGTAACCATGATCGGCACGCTGGGTGACGGCAAGCCGGCCCTGTTCGTCAACGGCGTGAACCTCGATCAGTTCCCTGCCTATGTTGCCCAATTTCCACTGCTGGTCACGTTCAACGGCAGCCAGTTCGACGTGCCGTTCCTGCGGGCGCATTTCCCGGACGCCCGGCTGGACCAGGCCCACATCGACCTGCGGTTCGTGCTTGGGTCGCTCGGCTACCGGGGCGGCTTGAAAGCCGTTGAACGGACACTGGGGCTTGCCCGCGACCCGGCGATCCAGGGCGTCGATGGATTCGAGGCGGTCCGGCTTTGGCACCGCTATCGACGGGGCGACCGCGCGGCCCTGACGAAGCTGGCCCACTATAACCTGACCGACTTGGTGAACATGGTGGAGTTGGTGGAGATCGCCGCCCGCCTGAAATGCCAGCGGATGACGCTTCTCGGCGAACTGGTGGTTGATGACCCTCGGACGGGGCCGAAGTACGCACCGGAGAAGCTTGCGACGTGGATTGCTCAGAGACTCCGTTTGTGAAAATACACACACGGCGTTCCGCACGGGCTCCGAGACGCACAAAAAACCAGCCTCCGGGACCGAAATTCGCCGGTAGCGGACGAGAAATCACCTGTCGGCAGGTTTTTGGCCGGAAGTCCGGTACGGATGGCCCGATTTTCGGTCCGTTGGCCCGCAAATTCGGTCCCGGATCGGCAAGAAATGGTCCACCCTGGTGTTGGGGAGACGATGGTGTGTGTGTCTCCCCGGCCCCCGACCCTGGCACCAAGCCGGTCGCCGGCGCCCGCGGTGCCGTGGTCGGTCCGGACGGCCTGCGCTGCCGATGCCGGGGGTCCACCACGCCCGGTCGGGAGTGTCCCGCGGCCCTCCGTCCCGGAATTCTGGGGACCCCGGGAATAATTCTTGAGCAACACCGGGAATAGGCAATCATACGACGGATCAGGCATCGTCGAAAAAGTCGTGTTGCGGCCTGCCGTTATCTCTGGCGGGCCTGTTAGCAACACGCCCTGGTCCACCAGAATACGAATGATCAGCGGAATCGCCCACTATGGGCGGCTCCGTGGTGGCTGGCGACGGCCGGCAAGCGGGGGCTGACGCCTTTGCCGATGACCGCTGCGAGGAGCGGTAGCGAGCGAGCCCGATCAAGGGGCTGCCGAACCCTATCAGAGAGGGATTCTTCACTTTCCCGGGTCCTCGCCCCGGGGTCCGGTTATTCCGGACATCTGTAGCGTGACGCGCTGGCAGGCAACCGTGCCTGAGCGCTAGGGGCCGGTCAATGAGCCTTGCCCCACTCGAGGCCGGAAGCATTACCGGCAGACTCGCCGCGCCTCTCACCAAGGACGAGCAACGAGGTTCGCGAGTTGGTGTGGCCGCCAGAGAAAAAGGCCACCACATTCTTGGAGGTAATCCATGAAAAGGATTATGGTTGACATTCGCACTAAAAAGGCAGCCAAGGAGGCAGGCTTGAAAACGGAATGGGGCTGGTTGCGCCAGTACCCATGCTTGGTGCCCAAACGAGACGCGGAGGGCGTTCTCGTCAAGGGTGAGCGGTACTTCTCGAAGGATGAGACCGAGGAAACGATTTGGTTGCAACCTCCCCTGCGCGCTACCGCACATTGCGCAGCTTGCCCATAATG
>PWXP01000174.1 GCA_003561895.1 Planctomycetaceae bacterium
ACCATTGGGCCCGGGGGGTAGTCTGGCGGGGGACATCCAAACCGCCTGTGGAAGCGTCTTGCCGCAGCAGAGGGGTGGGGCCGGTGGTACTCCATGCCAGCAGGCCGCCCAGCAGAAACATACCGGCCATGCCCGCGCCGAGCAGCCGCCGGGTCGAGGCTCCGAGCAGGCCCGCCGGCTCGGATCGCATCAGCCGGCCAAGCTGCTGGGTAGCCTGCCCGGTGTCGGCGGCGGGCGCGCCGACGGCACTCGACTCCCAGACGGCGAACGGCTCCGGCCAATCGGGCTGCGCGTGTTCGGCGTGGAGGCGACGAATGTCGTGCAGCAACGCGTGGCCGGAATCGAACCGATCGTCCGGATGCTTCGCCAGCATGCGGTGCACCAGCCGGCACAGTTCCGGCGGCAGGTCGGGCCGCTTCGATTCCAGGGGGGTGGGATCGCTCTTGACGTGCTGTACGGCCACCCCCAACGCCGTTTCGCTAAGGAACGGGGGCTGCCCGCCCAGAAGCTGGTAACAGGTAACGCCGAACGAGTACAGGTCGCTTCGAGGGTCGAGCGGCTTGACCTCGACCTGTTCCGGGCTCATGTACAGAGGCGTGCCCATGGTCATGCCCACCTGGGTCAGGTCGAGCGACTGGTCCTGGCGGGTGAGGCGGGCGAGGCCGAAGTCGGCCACCTTCACTTCACCGTCGGCGGTGAGCATGATGTTTTCGGGCTTGATGTCGCGATGGACGATTCCCGCCTCGGCGGCCTTGGCCAGGGCGGCGGCCACCTGCCGCATTACCGAGAGGGCTTGCGGCAGGTCCAGCGGCCCGTTGCGATGCAGCCACTCGCGGAGGTTCTGGCCCTGAACGTACTCCTGGGCGATGAAGTGCAGTCCGTCGTGCCGGCCCACCTCGTAGATTTGCACAATGCCGGCGTGCACCAGGGCCGCGGCCGACTGGGCCTCGCGGTGGAATCGTTCGAGGTAGGTCGGGTCGTCGGCGAAGGCCGGCTTGAGAATCTTCACGGCCACGCACCGGCGGAGTGAATGCTGCTCGGCCAAGTAGACTTCGGCCATGGCGCCCCGCCCCAGCAGGCGCAGCAACCGATAGTCGCCCAACTGTCGGCCGGCGAAGTCGGGCGGGGCGACGGAATCTTCCGGGCGATCGGGGCGGCGGTCGGGCATCGGAAACGGATCGTCTATTGGGGCACGTCGTCGAGCCCAAAGGGTCAGGAACGGAGTATCGGTCGCGGGCTCTGCCGGACCAGTTGCCGACGGCACGACGGAGCGTGCCTGCTACGTTATGGATGCAGTGGCGGGTGGCGGTAGTAGGTTTCGAGCAATAGGGCGGCCATGGCGGTACTGAACAGTCGGCCGCCTTCGCGGCTGCCCCATCCTTGCCCGCCGATGTACCAGCTTCCTTGTTCGGGCCCGGCGTCTGCCTGGGTATCGAGCAGGTGGTTGCGCATCGCGGTGCTGAAGCTCAGCCACGGTCGCCCCCCGAAATCGCGCAGCACCTGGGCGGTGCAGAGGTTCTGATAGAAGTGGCCGTTTGTGGCGGGACCTCGTTCGGAGGCGTCGGCCGCGAAGCGGATCAGTTCGGGGCGGTCTGCCCGCCAGCCGAGGTGCATTTTCGCGAGCATGCCGGCCGGGGTGGCGGTCGAGTCGGGCCGGCTGCCGCGCGGACTGGCGGTGAAGCCCGCGCCGTCGGCACTGCGATGCGCCTGGAGGAACTCTTCGGCGCGGCTCAGGGGGCCATCGGCCACCCGCAAGCCCGCCCACTGCGCCGTCTGCAGGGCAGTCAGGTTCCACGTGGTCGTGAAGAAGTCGCTGGATTCGGGCTTCTTATCGGCCGGTTGGGGCCGGTACGGCCAGCCGCCATCGGGGTTCTGGGTGTGGACGACGAAGTTCACGGCGGACTGCGCGGCCCTGAGATTCGGCGCGTTCGAGGTGACGGCCGCCACTTCAGCCAGCGCGCAGGTGGCCAGAGCGTGCGAGGGGAGAGGGCTCGCTTGGCGTTCATATAGGGTCGCCATGTCGGACCCGACGGGTATCATGCGCGCTCGCAGGAAGTTCACGCCGTCGACGACGTTGCGGCGATACTCACCGCGGCGCGCGCTGTGGCCGGCGGCCAGGAAGGGCAGCAGAGCGAGGGCGGTGGCGGCGTGGGGCGCCTTTTCCAGGGTGCCGGGATTGGCCGAAGGATTCCGTTGGTTCGGCCCCTGATGGTCGAAGCTCCAGTAGCCCTTGGAAAACTGATGGCGGGCCAGCCATTCCAGCGCGCGCCCGACGGCCGCCTCGGTTTTTTCATCGCCGCCGTAATAGCGGAGCAGCGCGTCCCGATTCTGGGGCGTGCGGCAGGCGGCCAGGCTATCGATCGGGGGTGGAGGTTGCCGGGTGGCCGCCGCGGAGCCGGGCGGGACGGCGGCGAGGATGCGCCCTTGTACTCGGTCGTGCAGCTCGCCTGCCAAACCGGCTTTCGCCCGCTGGTACCACGAGGCGGCGTGCCAGCGAATCCGGGCCTGGGTTTGTCCCGACTCATTCTCGGCCACCTCCCACCAGTCGTCGGCCAGGGCAAGCTGCTCCTGCGGTCCGCCGGGTTCAGCCAATTCGGCGGCTGCGACCTCGGCCAGCCGCTCGTCGGCCCCGCGCGCCAGCAAGGGGAGCCCCGTCTGCCAGTTGTCCTGGACGAAACACTTGTGCTTCCCCAGGATCAATGCGGCTTGGGAGTCGTCGGGCTGCCGGCGGAGTTCCTCCCGCGCGGCTTCGGCGGCTTCGAACGCTTCCCGCGCGGCGCCCAGCCGTTCGCTCGCCGCTTCCAAGGCCTGGCGGGGCGCAGCGCGGCCGGCGGAACGGGCAAGATCGAGAAGGTTTTCCGCAATGGCGAATCGCTCGTGCCGGGTGGCCTCCTCGACGGTGTCGAGCACCCGTTCCACAACGGTCCTGCGGGCCGGCATGCCGCGGGCGGCAGCGTCGATGGCTTGGAGTTGCTCGAGTTTAATGGCCATGCCGTCCACGTCGTAGCGGGACGACAGGTCGTCGACGGCGTTGAGGGCCAGTTCGGCATCGCCGGCCTCGACGGCCAGTTGACGCGCCAGGTCGAGGAACGCGTAGGCGGCGTCCGGGTCGGCGTGCGGCGCGCGCCCCCGGCCGAGCAGTGTCTCGGCAAGCGCGACTTTCTCCTCGGCCCGCTTCGCGGCTTCGAACTCGGCCTGGAACAACTCGTTGCGGATGTGTTGCTCCCACGTTTGCCGGTCGTCCTCTCCGGGCGCCCCCGCCCGCGGGTCATCCCCGGGAGGCTCCCATTCCGCCAACTCGGGCGTAGCGGCGTCCTTAGGCGGGCCGACGAGGCCCCACAGCCGTACGACCCCGTCCTCGCTTGCCGTAACCACTCGCTTCCCATCGGCGCCCATGGCCAAGGCGAGCACGGGGCCGCCGGGCACGTCGAATCGGCGACCCTCGCGGAGGTCGCCCGCCTTCCAGACAATAAGCCTTCCGTCGCGGCCCACGGTGACGGCCCAATCGCCCGTCGACCCGAACGCGACGGCGGTAACGGCTTCTTCGTGGCCGCGGAGTTCCGCTCGCTGCTGGCCGCCCCGCAGGACCCAAAATCGCACCATCCGATCGTCGCCGCCGGAGATGGCTTGGCTGCCGTCGGGCGAGATGGCCACCGCACGGACCGGGCCCTCGTGACCTACGAAGCGCCGCACCTCGGCCCCGGAGTTGCGGTTGAAGGCCAGAACCGCACCGTCCTCGCCACCGGACACCACGGCGGCGCCGTCCGGGGAGAAAGCCACGCTGTGCACTGCTCCGGAATGGCCGGAGAACGACCCTACTTCCTCCCCGCCGGACAGATCGATCAACCGGATCGTGCCATCTTGACAACCAACGGCCGCTTGTTGCCCATCGGGCGCTATGGCGAAGCTGATCGCCTGCTGCCCTTCGGCAACGGACAGCGACTCCGGGCTACCGCCCATTCCGGCCTTCCAGGAGTGGATGGCATTGCCGGACGGGCTGTCCGCGGCAGCCTCCCCCGCGGTCAACGCGTACACAATGTTCCCGTCGTGCGAAAAACCGACGCCGAGCGCCGTGCCTGGAACGCCCCCAAATTGGCGACTTTCGTACGCTCCCACGGTGTCCCAGAGCCGCACTGTCTGGTCGCTCCCACCGGTGAGGACGAACGCACCATCCGGCGCGAACGCCGCACTGGGCACCGGGCCGATATGGCCGCGCATCGCCGCCATCTCGCCGAGGCGAACGTCACTGGCCGCTGAGTACGCCGGCGGCGTGGCCGGAATATCGCTGCGGGCGGGACTTGGGCTTATTTCGCGAGTGCGCCGGGAGGTGGGGCGGGCGCGACGTGGATCGGGCGATCGGTAGGGGGCCGCCCGGCGAGCAGGCCTCTCTGCGGGCGGGGCATGCGAGCTGTTCGGGTCGGACTCTCCCATGGCCAGCATCAAAGCGACCCCCAGCACGGCCACCGCAAGCACACCCAGTAGCGCTGCCGTTACTTGCCAATTACTGTTGCGGCGGCGGCGGCTCGGATACGATCGCGCGGAGGTGGCCCCCCTCTTGATGGGCGCGACGGTCGAGGGCACGGCGGCCGGGGGCGGTCCGGAGGCCGGGGGTGGGGGGCCCGGAGCCGGCGGCCGGGCGGAATTTGGCGGGGGAGGCGACGCGGAAACCGCCGATGCGTTCGACGCCAGCTCCGCGCGAAGCGACGCCTCATACGCTGCGCGCTTCTGGGGATCGAGCAGGCAGAGCCGGGCCGCCGACAACTCGTTGAGCAGCTTCTGCGAAACCGCCGCGTACTTGCCCGTCTGAAACGACCGGACGTGCGCCATCTGCCGGTCGGCGGCATTGGCGATGACATCGGTGTCCGACTCGAACAGCCCGATACCCAGCAGGCGGTAATGGTGGGGGGGCTGCTCCTCGGGAGGGATGCCCAACCACTTTCGATATGGGTCGAAGCTTGCCATGAAGCTGTATTCTGAGCGGTGGCCGCAACCAGCAAAATGCGCCGTCGCTCATGGGCCAGTCTGTCGGGGGGTAAGCGAAACTCAAGGAAGGCGCCGTCCAAGAGACCGGCCCGCGGCCGGCCCCGGCGCCGCGAACAACAGCGGGGCGCGTTGTTCTTCGGGCAAACAAGGATACCCTATTGCATTATCACAAATTATGGCGCTATTGGCAACGCCTCGCCGCCGGGGGCGCCAACCCACTACTGCAGCGTTTGCCGCAGTTTCTGGTACTGGGGACGTTCCAGCGGCTGAAGCATGTCGCTGGTCAGGCCTTGTTGGTGGGCCTCGGCCAGCGACTGAGCCGCCGCCTTCTTGCGGCCCGCCTGAAAGTGGATCACCGCCCGATGGAACAGCCACACCGGCGAGGGGTCCTCGGCGATCGCCCGCTCAATGTCCGACAACGCCTCATCGTACTCGCCCCGGGCCAAGTACACGGTGGCGCGCGTGTCGAGCATGGGGCCCACCGGCCCGGCAATCTGGATGGCTCGGTGGATCATCTGCTTCGCCTCGTCGAGTTGAATGCCCTGCAGGGCGAGCAGGACGGCGAGGTTGTTCAGGGCCACCGCGTGGTCGGGGTGCTGCGCGATGATGTCGCGGTAGTGCTGCTCGGCCTCGCCGTAGCGCTGCTGCTTGGTGCGAAGCTCGGCCAGGACCAGGTGCAGGGGGACCGCTGCGGGATTCTCCTCAACGACCCGCGCCACAATGCGTTCGGTTCGCTGCAGGTGGGCATCGGTGGCGGCGTCGCTGTTCAGCAGCAGGCTTGCCATTCCGGCGAGATTCGGGATGCTCAGCGCGCGCCAGCGCCGCTCGAACATCCCGATGGCTTCGACGGTCCTGCCCTGGCGTGCGAGGAAGGCCATCAGCCCGAGTTCATGGTGGGGGTGGACCTGAAGGTGTCGCCGGTAGAGCGTCTCGGCGCCGTCGGCCAACCGGCGGGCCCATTCATCCCGCTCCGCTTCGCGAAGCCGGAGGGAGAACTGCTCCAGAGCCCTGGCGACGACGCGCAGTCGGACCGCCGCATCCTCCGGTTCGGCGCCGCGCCGGTCGACGAATCCTTCGAGCAATTCCATCGTTTCCTGGTATTGCTCCTTGTGAAACAGCGATTCGGCTTGCAGGCGGACGGTGCCGAAGTTGTTTGGAGCCCCCCGGACCAGTTGGTTGAGGTGCGGTTCGGCCTCCGCCGTCTCCCCGCGGTTCAACAAGGCCCCGGCCAGGATGGCCCGGTAGCGAAGTTCCTCGGGGTGCGCGGCCACCAGGTTGAGCAACAGGGGCTGTGCCCTGGACCAGTTGTCGGCCGCCAGGTGCAGTTGCGCCAGGCCGAGGAGATCGCCCGGCGCCTTCTCGCCCTGTTCGGCTACCAACTGATCAAGCCCGTCGATAGCCAGCTTGCGCCGCCGGCGGCTCGGATGGGCCTGGTCGAGGGCCACTTGCATGCGCCGATCGGTTTTATGGTTGCCGAGTTTCAGGTTCTCCTCGATCAGCGTCCTGGCGGCAACGAGGTTCTGGTAGCCGCCGCGGGCGGTGAGGATTCGGGCCAGCAGGCGCCGGGCCCAGAGCCGGTCGGCGTCGCCCGCCTCGATCCGGTCATCTTCAAGGATCCGCTGGGCCGCGTTTTCGGCCTGCTCGGGCCGGTTGGTGCGCCAGTAGAATTCAGCCAGCCCGCGCACGCGGGTTGCATCGGCCGGTTGCGCTTCGACGGCCGCCAAGTATTGCTCTTCCGCCTTGTCCGGCTCCTCGAGCCAATCATAGGCCGCCGCCAACACCGCCGGCCGCTGCTCCGCGGCAACGTTCCGTTCGACCTGGTCGATGTGGGCCAGGGCTTGGTCGCGGCGATCGGTGGCCGCATACAATTGGATGAGCGACAGATGGGCGTCCGGCGCGCCCTCGGCCAGGGCGAGGCCCCGCAGGAAAGACGCTTCCGCTTCCTCGAAGAGCTTCCGGCCGGCCCGCTCGGTTCCCTGCTCCATTGCGCCCCGGCCCGTCGTGACCGCCAGGCGGCCCAACCAAAGATGGTCGGCATAATTGTCGGACTCGGCGGCGGCCTGCCGGGCGTTTTCCAGGGCTTGGCCCAACTGGCCGGCGCTTGCAAGCACGGCTCCGCGCAGCCGTTCCCATTCGGGCGAGTCGTCCCGGGCAAGCTGATCCAACTGCTCGATGCGCCGCTGCGCCTCATCGAACAGCCCGCGCTGCGCCAGAAGCTGGATAAGGCGACGGTGGGCGTTGGGGTTCGCTTCGCCCAAGTCGACCGCCGTGCGGTAGCTCTCCAGGGCTTGGGCCGGACGGTCCTGGCGTTCGTAGATCCCGGCGGCCAGCAGGGGGACGCGCGACCAGCGGGGGCGCTCCTTCCCGGCGCGCTCCAATAGGGCCAGCGCTTCGTCGAGCCGCTGGTCTCCCCCGTCCTCAACCCCCACGCTCAGGAGCACGGCCCGGCCGTACAGCCATTGAGCCCCTTCGCCCTGAATGTCGCGAATGGCGGCCAACTGGGCTTCCATTTCATCCCGGTCGTTCTCGCGCATCGCCTGTTCGAACAGCGCGACGCGTATGGGAAGGTTTTCGGGCTGCTTTTCGGCCAGTTCCAGGGCCCACTGTCGAAACAGGTCCCATTGCCCGAGCCGCTGGGCAACACCGACCAGGCCGAGCAGGAGTTGCTGGCGCTGTTGCTCGTCGTAATGATCGGCATTCTCGGCTAACTGCCGCAACCGGCCGGCCGCTTCCTGTCCGTCCCGGCCGACCAGATGCCGCGCAAGCGCGAGGCGCAGCGCCGGCACGTCGCCGAACCGCGACTGCGCTTCGTTGAGGATCGTTTCCGCCTCCTCCCACTGCCGCTGCTGCACGGCAACGGCGGCGCGGGTCAGCCACAGACCGATTTCCTCGGGCCGCTCCTCAATGGCGTCACCGAGCAGCTTCTCAGCCTGGCTGGGCCGATTTTGCGCCAAGAGCATTTCCGCGCGGAGGCGGACGGCATCAATCGACTGGGGGTCGGCTTCATCGAGTTGATCCAGAAGCCTTTCGACCGGCGCCCAACTGCGCCGTTCCGGCGGAGTCTGCAGCGTCCGCAGCAGGGTCAAGCGAGCAAGATGGGCGGCGCGGGTAGGGGCGGCGTCGGCGGTACCGGGCGCCCGACGGATCACGTCGAGCGCGTCGTCCCACTCGCCGTCGGCGGCTATCAGCTCCGCCATTGCAATTCGGGCCGGCTCGAATGCGCCGTCCACGCCGATCGCCGCGCGGTAGGCGGCCTCGGCACGCTTGCGGTCGCCCAACTGCTGGTAACTTCGGCCGCGCCAATAGTCGGCCTGTTTGATCAGGTTGGGCCAGGGCGCCAGATCGCTGCGGATTGCTCGGAATGTTTCCGCGGCGCGTTGCCAGCGCCGCCGTTGAAAATCCACGCGCGCTTCCAGATAGGTAACCCGCGGGGGAGAAAAATCCGTTTTCCGAAGTTCATCCACGGCCGCCGCTGCGTGGTCCGACTGCCCGCCATCGGCCCGCAAATTGCCCAGGTACCACAGCAACAGCGGATCGCGGTCGGTGGCCTTGAGCCCTTGCTCCATACGTTCGAGGGCTTCGGCTTGGCTTCCCTCGCGGGCGGCGATGTCGGCGGCGATGGCGTACATGGGTACGTAGTCGGGGTGCTTGGCAATGCCCCGCTCGGCGTACCGCCGCGCCGCCGCGTGGTTGCCCCGCCCCAATTCGCACTGGGCCATCAGCCACAGGCCGTTTCGGTTGTCCGGCTCCAGTTCCAATGCCTTTCCCGTGTGCGCGACCGCCTCGTCGAACTCTTCGATACGTTGGAAATACCGGGCGGCCAACAGCCGGGCTTCCAGCGACTCCGGATTCGCGTCGATCATGCTGCGGATGTACTCGTCGGCCCGGTCTTCCTCGTTCAGTCGCAAGCGCAGCGCGACCGCAAGGTGGCGGTATGCTTGCAGTTGGGCCGGATCGCGCTCGATGGCGGCTTCCAGAGTCCGCACGGCATCCTCCGTGTCGCCGCTCATCAACTGGCAGACGCCCAACAGTTCGAGCAGTTCGGCATTGGTAGGGTCGGCTCGGAGCAGGAACTGCTCCAAGTGGCTCTTGGCATCTTCGAACCGGCCCAACGCCATGGTGACATCGACGAGGTTCCGCCGCGCCTCGGAGCGGCTCGGATCCAAACGGATCACGCTTTCCAGCGTACCCAAGGCCTGCTGGTACTGGTGCAGTTCCAGTTGCAGGCCGCCGAGTTCCTCCAGTGCCTCGACCTCGTCGGGCCGCAGTCGCACGAACCACCGGTAGTTGCTCGCTGCAGTTTCGAGTCGTTCCCGCCGGCGGTCGGAGTCCGCCTCGGCGGTTTCTTCCATCGTTTCGACCTCGTCAAGTGCCCGGCGGGCTCGGTGGAGGAAGACGTCGGCGTTGCGGCCGACCTGGTAGCGGTGCAGTCCGTACACGGCGCCGCCGAAGATGACGAGCGAGATCAGCAGAATGGCCAGAAGCCGAATGTTGAGTGTCTTCATGAGGTTACCTTCTCTCTTCAGGACCGGTGAAATTCCATTATATCACGGTCGGCCCCAGCGCCCAGCACGGAAACCCCACAAACCGGCATTCGCTTCCCCGTTCGCCCGGCTTTCCGCGATGCCTTGCAAACGTCTGCGCAAATTGTTCCTGTTGTGCGGCAGCTCGGATCTACCGTCCGGGGGCGTTCGCAACGGTGGACATCTTGCCCGGCAGACCCGCCGGGGTCTCGGCTATACTCGCCGCGGCCTAAAACTGCGCTTTCCGTAGGATGGGCTTTAGCCCGTCAAGGCGAAGACGGACAAGAATGTCCATCCTACAAAAGCGCAATAACGGCACGCGGCAAGTATAACCCCGGTTATTCACGAGTCCGTGCCGGAATTCGTAAGAATTCCTTTGTGCACAACGACTTAGGCCGGAATTCTTACGAATTCCGCTACCGCCCCGTGCGCCGAACGCCGCCCACTACCGGTTGCCGTGGGCGCCGGGCAGCCGGGCGGTGGCGGGCGGAGCGGCACGATGAAGCATGCGAATGGAGACGTCGTCCAGACGCGCTTCGCCCAGCCCCGTCAGCGCGAATGTTACCCGCAACGAGCCGCTGCGCGGGGCCACGCGGAACAGCGTGAACGCCCGCCAGCCGTCCGTCCGGCCGATCCGCTCGGCCAGGGCTTCGCCCGAAAGGGAGTCGAAGATCATCAACCCGTCGACACTGCCGGCAATGGCCTGCGGAACGTTCGCATAGCCGTGAATGACCACCAGTTGCCCCGCTTCGACGGGAATGGGCGGGGTGACAATCCAGACCGGCGGTGTCTCCACGACGGCCGGCGGGCTGTCGGGGTCCTCCGGCCGGACCGCCATCCGCAGCCCCGCGTTGCCCGAACGCGCGGCCACGGCCGCCAAGTCGACGGCCGTGCGGCAACCCTCCACGCGATGTTCCCGGTGCTGCCATCCGGCCTGAAGGAGCCGTTCAAGCCGCTCGAAGTCGCCGCCGGGCAGCACGTTGCGGTCGTACTGCGAGGCCCGAATCCGCTCGCCCAGCCGCCAATGCCAGGGCAGCGAGGCGAAACTGCACGCGCCGGGGCTGGTCACCGGCGAGTTGAGCATGGCGGCGGCGGCTTCCCAATATCGCCGCTCGAGCATCCCCAGAGCCCGAGTGGCCCGCTGCGCGGCTCGGAGGGCTTGCTGGTGTTCGCCCGCGGCCAGGTGCGCGTCGGACCGCCGAAGTTGGGCCGCCGCCTCGCGCACCCGCAGGCCCGCCTCGGCGGCCGGGACCGCCTCGGGGGGCAACTGCCGCTGGACTTCCGTGACGGTTTGCAGCTTCCCGGCCGCCGTCTCGCGGTAGAGGCGCGCGGCGCGCGGCCCCGCCTCGGCGACCCGCCCGCCCAGCCGGCTGATCAGAAGCGGGTCTTGTGCAAGGACCACGGAACTCCAAAGCCCGAACCGATCCAGTGTCAACTGCGTACCGCCGGTCACTCGCCGATGCCTGGTGGCGCCGAGTCCGCCGGGCACAATTTCGTAGGCATTGGCCGATTCCGGTATTCCGGGCACCACGAACGAAAGCGTGGAAGTTGCCGGCGGGTCGGGCACGTACTGCGCGCCGGCCGACGACCAGAGCGGCAGAACGA
>PWXP01000179.1 GCA_003561895.1 Planctomycetaceae bacterium
CCGACGCCGATCCCGACGCCGACCCCGAGGACCCCGCGGTGGAGCAGGACGATACGGGCGAAGACGAGGAGGTTCCGGCCGCGCCGCCTGAGGAAGAGCCCGAGATCCCCCCGCTTCCAGAGGACGTGACCGAGTGGGAATTGCCCAACTACGAGCGCGCCCGGCGCGAAGGCCATGAGAAGCTGTTCGACGCGGTTGGACACCTTGGCCGCCACTGGCCCGACAAGGAAGTCGCTGCCCGGGCGTTGACCGAAATGTTGCAACCCCTGGAATTGGAAGAGCCGGACGAGCCCGAGGAGCCGGGCGCCGGGCCGCGCACCCGCCGCCCGCCGGGCCGTGCCGGCGCGGGGCGCCCGACCGACGCCGGTCGCCTTGCCGAGGCCGTGGTCGCGGCCCTGGCCGTCAACGATACGGCGCCCGCGCGGGAGACGCTCGAGCAGGTCATTTCCGGCCGGCTGCAAACCGAGGGGGACGAGTCCCAGGTGGTCGAGGCCGCGCTTGCCGCCCTGGCCGAACAGCCGACCACGGCCAACGAGGACCTGCTGTTTCGGCTGCTCACCGAGCCCGACGAATTTCGCGAGCCGTCGGGTGAGGCGGCCGTACCGGCCGCACCGGCGCGTGGCCGGGCGCGGCGCCGTCCGCGCGCCGGCGCGGTCGGCCAACCCCTTTCAGCCGAGTGGCTCCGCGAGCGCGCCTTGGCCCTGGTCGAGGAGACGGCGTCGGGACGCTTCCGCGCCAGGTTGGCCAAGGCACTCATTCAGCCGACTACGCCCTTAGCTTGGCGCGAACAGATGGGCAAGTTCCTGCTCGAACCGAACCCCGACAATCTGGGCGCCCAGTTTATCATGTACCAGAGCGGGCAAATCGAAGAGGAGGTCCGCACGCGCATCGAGGAACACTTCGCCGGGCGAAGCGCCCAAGCCATGCAGGCGGTGCTGGGCCTGCCGCGGGAGCCGTCGGCCGCCGGGCGAAGCGCCCGCACCGGACGCGGACGCGTTCCCACGCGGGGGCGGGCCGCCCCGCCGCCGACCGAGGAGGACCCCAAATTGCCGTTCCGCTTGGCAACGCAGTTGTGGGGCAAGCGGAGTACCGAAACCTTTGCCGAGCGGCTGACTGGCAGCGACCGGCGCGAGCAGCGGGGGCACTTGCTGGCCCTCGGCGCCACGATGCCGGTCGAGCAGGTTCGGACGGCGTTGCTCACCGCCCTCCGGGCCGAGCACGGCAAGGGTCCCGGCGCCCTGGAGAAGGCCGGCCTCCCCGGTGCACTGGTTTCGGACCCGGGGTTCCTGCTGGTGGTCAAGTCGCTGGACCGGGAGGAGCCAACGGCCACCCCCGGGCGGCCCGGCGGACGCGCCCCACGGCGGACCACGCCGGGACGGACGGGCGGCAACCCCGGCCACCAATGGATGCAGTATTCGGAATCGCTGGTCCGCTGGTGGTGCGACCGCTTAAATGCGGCAGCCCAGGCCCAGGCCGAGGAGACCCGCGCCGCCGGCCGGGACCCGCGCACCCTGCTACGCCTGGAAAACCTCCCCATCGACGTTCACGACGCGGACACCGTCCAATCTATGTACCACCTGGTGCTTCCGGGCGAATCGGCCGAAAAGGTATCGGGCGCGGTGATCGGTCCCATGCGAATCCAGTATGTGCACATGGAGGTGCGGACCGCACCCCGGCGCATGGAGGGCTACTATCGGCGCGCCATGCGGATGCGTGAGGGCCGCCCTATCGACGACGGGATCTGGTTCGACGCCTACCGGCTTTCCCAAGCGGCTGCCGACATGCGATGTTCCCTCGACGTGCTCATCCGCCTGCCGGACCGCACGGCCGCCCGCGACCTCGATCCCGACGCCGAGGAGAACTTGATCGTCGAGGTGTTGTCCATCGAGACGCGGGAACCGTAGGGCGCGGCGTAAGGCGGCACGACGGACAAGAATGTCCATTTTGCGGTCCCCGCCGCCTTAGCCCGACGCCTCCACGCCGTCAATATACCGCCGGAGCCGTTCCAACTCGTCGGTCACGTGGCGCAGCTTGAGCATGTTGGCCACCCGCTTGAGCAGCTCGTGTTTGTTGATCGGTTTGCTCAGGAAGTCGTCGCAGCCGGCCGCCACGGCCCGCTCGATGTCGCCCGGCTCGTTCAGCGCCGTAACCATCAGCACCATGACGTTCCGGGTGGCCGGATCCTGCTTGACCTTTTTGCACACCTCGAACCCGCTCAGCTTGGGCATCATGATGTCCAGCAGGATGAGGTCCGGCTGGGAGCGGGCCACCTGGTCGAGCGTTTGCTGCCCGTCGTACGCAATGGCGATGTCGCAGTCGACGTCGGCCAGATACGCTTCGAGCAATTCGACGTTCGGCACGTTGTCGTCGGCAATGAGGATTCGGCTTTTCGGCATGGCGGTTCCCGGCAATCAGAGGATCTTGGCCTTCAGTTCACGGAGCAGCCGAATGCCGCGCCCGATCTCTTCCTTCTGGCGCACCGGGTCTTGGGGGATTTCGCGTTCGATGGTCAGGGGTCCGTCGTAGCCGATGTCCTTCAGCGTGGTCAGGAAGTTCTCGAAGCCCACGTCGCCCTCGCCGAGCGGCACCTCCGCGCCCCAGGTTTCGCCGGGCCGGTCGGACCAGGTGGCGTCTTTGCAGTGGACGCTTCGCACGAACGTACCCACCTTGCGGAGCGCCTCGATCGGCTCGCCGCATCCGTACAGGATCATGTTGGCGGGGTCGAAGTTCACAAAGAGGTTGTCGCGGCCGGTGTCCTCGAGGAACTCCAGCAGGGTGTCGGCCGTTTCCTGCCCGGTCTCCAGGTGCAGCCGTTGCCCGTTGGCCGCGCAGTGGTCGCAGATGCCGCGTGTGACCTCCACGACCTCCGCCCGGAGCGGATCGCTGCGGTCGTGAGGCACGAAGCCCAAGTGCAGGGCGACCACGTCGACGCCCAGCAGGCGGGAGAAGTCGGCAATTTCCTTCATCTCCCGGGTCCGCTCGGCCCGGCTCTCCGGCGGGACCAGTCCAATGGTCCTCCTGACCGTCGGGATGTCGGCGTAGCTTTCGCCCTCGAACCCGCCGAACACCGCTGAAATGGTAATACCCAGTTCCTTGAGCTTTGTAATGAACTTTTCGGCGTTTTCCGCCGTGCGGGTCGCCTTTGCCGGGGCGTGCAGGTGCACGGTGGGCACCCCCAACTCGTGGGCGACGTCGAGGGGGATGCCCAGCCCGGCGTCGATACCGGCAAACACCCCCAGGGGCCACTTTTCCATGGGATTCTCCTAAGTTTCGCGGCAAGAACACGACACGTCAATTGACCGCCTTTGTACCACACCAGCCCGGCGCGAACCAGGGGGGCCGGGTAGAAAACAAGCGGCTTTGCCGTTTCGTAACCGTTCACGGGGGGGACTGTCCCGATTTTCGCGGCACACAGAGCGTTTGGCGCAGTGAGCCACCGTCGCAGCCGCGCAAATGGGACTGTCCCCTTCGCATACCGCGGAGAAAAATGCGTCGTCGCCCCGTGAACGCTTACCGGAATTCCATCCCATCCTTTCGCATTCGGGACACCTGACAGCACGTGCCGTTTGCCGTGGGGCGAATGGTAGCCTCGCAAACTATCACGGACGGCCACAATGCCGTCCATGCGGCGCAAGTGGTGTACCTGCGGCCGGTTGACAACCCAGCCGGTGCCAATTAGGCTGATTTGCAGGCGTCGGATGTGAATAGAAACGCTTACCCTGGGAGACCTGCCGTGAACCGACTAGAACGTATCCTGTTTCGATGTGCCGTGGCCGTGGTCCTGGCGAGTCGCCTTGGGGCCCTCGCCGGCGCCCAGGAGCGGCCGAACGTGCTGTTTATCTCGATCGACGACCTCCGGAACCACTTGGGCTGCCTCGGGGTGGAGTACGCGCAGACGCCCCACCTCGACGCCTTTGCGGAAGGGGGGCGAATTTTCACGCATCATTACGTGCAGGTGCCCACCTGCGGGGCGTCGCGCTACGCGCTGCTGCGGGGCAACTACCCAACGGAGGGGGCCCACCGGGGCAACAACGCCATCCTGCGAACCCGCCAGCAGTGGGCTCACCGAAGCCTGCCCGCCTGGTTCCGCCAACACGGCTACCGAACGCTTTCGCTGGGAAAAATTACGCACTACCCCGGCGGGCTGGCCGGCCGGAACTGGGACGAGGGGCCGGAAGAACTGCCCGGCGCGTGGGACCGCTGCTGGATTCCCGACAGCCCCTGGGAAACCGCGCAGGCGATGATGCACGGGTACGCCAACGGGGTGCCGCGCACGCGGGGCAAGTCGCCGCCGTGGGAGGCCTACGACGGGCCCGACAAAGCCTACCCCGACGCCTGGGTGGCGCGGGACGCCGTCGAGACGTTGCAAGAATTGGCCGAGTCGGAGGAGCCGTGGTTCTTTGCGGTGGGCTTCTTCAAGCCGCACCTTCCGTTCGCGGCGCCGAAGAAGTACTTCGACGTGCACGACCCCGACCGCATTCCCGCCCCCGCGGTCACCGCCCGCGCCAAGGAGCGGGGCGGCTGGCACGGCAGCGGCGAGTTCCGCGGCAACTACGGCCATTCCGGCCGCGACCCGGAGGACGACCCCGACTACGCCCGCCTGATGCGCCACGCCTACGCCGCCGCCACCACGTACGTCGACGCGCAGGTGGGCCGGGTGCTCGACGCATTCGACGAACTCGCCTTGGCCGACAACACCGTCGTGGTTGTCTGGAGCGATCACGGCTTCCTGCTGGGCGAACACGCCATTTGGGGAAAACACTGCCTGTACGAACACGCGCTGCGCGCGCCGCTGATCTTCCAGTATCCAGGCATGACCGAACCCGGCAAACAATCGAACGCCGTGGTCGAGACGGTCGACGTGTTCCCCACGCTGGTCGACCTGTGCGGGCTGCCGGCGCGGGAGGGGCTCGACGGCCGCAGCCTACGCCCGCAACTGACCGACCCGGACGCCGCCTCGCCGAAGCCGGCCCTGGGGTTCTGGAGAAACCATCGGACGGTGCGGACCGAGCGGTTCCGCTACATCCGGTACGGCAGCGGCGATGAGCAGCTTTACGACTACGAAACCGACCCGGACGAAAGCCGCAACCTGGCCGGCGAGCCGGAGTTTGCCGAGACGATGCGCGAGTTGAGAGAGTATCTGCGGTAGTCGCGCCTCTTTGCGATCAAAGCTTGATGAGTGATTAGTCGCTTGACCGCCGAGGCGGGATATGTCAAGCTTCACATAACCAATGGCCGCACAGCCAGCAGTAGGCGCACGGGCGCAACGCGCAACGTCTCTTCCACCACGTGGCGGAAGGCGTGGTAGTCCTTGCCCGCGCGGAAAAGCTGCATTCGTCAGATGAAGCGTACCATGAACACCCTCCAACTCAGCGAAAGGGCCAGGACCATGCAAGCTCGAATCTTCGCCTCAGCGATCGCGTTTACGGTAATTCTGGTCGCGCCGGCCCTCAACCTTGCCGCCGATACCCTGCCGGAGGCGGATTCGCCGAATGCCGCGGCCGGCGAACCGGTTGAACTGGCCGCCGACGGCGGCTGGGGATACGCCGGCCGCCATGCCGTCATTGCCCGCGATACGCTGTTCTTCTCGTATCTCGAAAGCGCGGGCGGCAAGTGGGTGGCGGCGTACCACTTCCAATCCGGCGAGATCACCCGTAGCCAGGTTGGCAAAGGGCCCGCCGACCTGCACGGCGCCAACCCCCTGATGATCCGCCCCGACGGCCGCATTCAGGTGTTCATCGAGAAAGGCGGGTATTACGACAAGCGAATCCGGTGGCGGGTGAGCGCCGAACCCTGGTCGGTCGCCGAGTTCGGCCCGCTGCGGGAAAGCGAACTCGAAGGCGACATCATCCAGGGACGGCAGTTCTACCCGCTCGTGCATCGCGCGTCGGGCAAGGTGTACTTGATCATCAATGCCCGGCGCGACGGCCATCTTCGGGAAACCGTCGTTTGGAAATCGCCCGACGGCGGCGATTCCTGGACCGAGTACCACAGCCTGTGGGGCCTGGGCAAGGGCCTCAGCGGCAACCGGTGCTACACGCGGGCGTACATCGAGGGCGACCATATTCACCTGGTCACGCTCCGGGTCGGGTGGGGCGAGCCGCTGGCGGGCCACCCCATCGGCCGGACCGAAGGCGTGTACTACGTCCGCTACGACGTGAAGAAAAAGGCGTTCTTCCGCGCCGACGGTTCCCGCGCCTTCCGCCTCGCCGAAACGCCCCTGTACGACACCGAACCGTTCGACGAAATCTGGCACTGGGAAAAGGACGGCGATGGGCGACAGCGCGCCCTCTGGGGCGATATTGTCGCGGATGAGAACGGGAAACCCTACGTAACCTTTGCCGTCCTCGATGCGGTCCCGCGCGGGCAGTCGGCCCTGCACGACGGGTATTGGGCGACGCCAAACGAGGACGGCCGGTGGCGCTACCACAAGGTGGCCACCCTCGCGCGGGGCTGGGACAACACGCCGGAGCGAAAGAACCACGCCATCGCCCTCGACCCCGAGGACCCCGAAACCGTGTTCATTGCCAAGAGTACGTCGAAGCAGGACGACCTCGCGCAGGTCCATCGTATGCGCACGCCCGACGGCGGCCGCTCGTGGCAAACCGAGGCCGTGCTGTCGGACGAAGGGCGACTGACCACGGTCGTCGTGCCGCGCGTACTGGACCGGAGCGAAAGGAAGGTCGACGTGCTGTGGCTCGACGGCCGCATGGAAGGCTGGAGCGACTATCAGACCAAAGTGATGACGCGGCGGTAAGCGCGCGCTCAGAAATAAGTTGGCCAATTGCAATGTAGTAGGCCCTCGCCGTGTGCCGAAATTCGCGAACGGCACACGGCGGAATTATGCGTCAGCCGGCGGCACGCGAACGACGCGCGGCCGGCAGCTATCTATTTGGTGCGTTGTGCAACCGATGAAGCGGTGGGCGCGATTGGCACGTATTTTGACGGCGTGAGTACGGCAGCCATTTCCAAGACGGTTGCCCGGGCGGAAAACCGGCGTCAAACCGATTCGGCCTGGGATCGGCGTCTGGCTCAGCTTTCCGAACGGTTGCAAAGAAACGGGGAGGCCCATCATAAGTTCCATGTCAAGACCTGCCCCCAAGACTATTTGCGGCGGCTCCAAACTACGCACGTGCCGTCGCCAGCACGAGATAGTCGGTAACCGATTGGCGCACACACGGGTTCTGGAACGGTACCGCCACCAACGAGGTCGTCGCGAAGACGGCGTCGGCCGCCGCGATGAACGGCTCGCCCGGGTGCGTGGCACACCATAAGCCGAGGACCCCCGCCGGCTGCAAATGCCCGTGCAGGGCCTCCAAGCTCCGCGCCTCGTAGAAGCCCGCATGGCCATCGTGCCACAGCAAGCTCGGCGAATCGTCGATGTCGATCAGAATGGCGTTGTACCGAGCGCCGGGTTCCGCGTCGCGGGCGACCGCCGCGAAGAAGTCGCCTTCGATCATCTCCACCCGCGGGTCGGCCGTCAAATTTCCCGACCACGGAAGCAGGCCGGACCGGTGCCACGCGACGACGGGCGCAAGCCGCTCGATGACCGTCAGTTCCCGAACCCGGGCGTCGGCCAGGGCCGCCAGGGCGGTGAAGCCGAAGCCCAGGCCGCCCACGAGCACGCGCAGCGGCCTGTCGGGCAGCAGTTCGAGGGCCCGCTCGGCCAGGGCCTGCTCCGAAACGCTCACCGCGCTCGACATCATCAGCTTGCCGTCGAGCGTCATCTCGAACACGTCGCGCTGAAGCGCCGGCGACCACCGCCTGCGGAGCATCAGCGTGCCCATGTCGGTATCGGAATCGTGCAGGACGCTGAAGCTGCAGGCGTTCGGTTCGCGGGAACTCACGAAGGGGACTCCTACGTTGCAAGCGGCTTTGCGATCACTTCCAGGCCCTCAACCGTGGCGAGTTTCTCCGCGGGCCTTGCCAAGGCGGGGGCAACGTCCAATACCTCGCGCCGGGGCGGGGCGACGAACAGGGCCAGGGCGGCCAGGGGCATCGGCGCCAGGACGAACACCACCAGGGCGAAGTTGAAGTCGCCGCGCCAGTCGCGAGTGACGCCGACCAACAGCGGCCCCAGGCTCGACAAGGCCACGTTCAGCGTCATCAGCACGCCGCGGATTTTTCCCAAGTGGAGGCGCCCGAAATAGCGGGCCCACAACGGGTTCGCTGCGCCGAACACAACGGCTTGCGCTGCGCCGAATCCGGCGCCCGCGGCGAGGGCCCCGATCCGGCTTTCCGAAAGCCATAGCGTGGCCACGGCCGTACTGAGGCCGGCCATTCCCACCAACAGCAGCCAGCGCGCCTGGATTCGGTCGGCCAGCATGCCGCTGGGCAGTTGCATGAGCGCCAGGGCGACGGCGAACAGGGTGAGCATGGCCGCGGCGTCGCCGGCCGTCAGACCTCGCTCCTGGACGATGGGCACCACGCAGAAGAACACGCCCGTATGGATCAACCCGAGCAACGCGGCACTGCACGCGACAATCCAGAACGTCGGCATACGAAGCGTCTGCCCGAGCGTAAACCCCCAATAGACGTCTTCGCCGCGTTCTTCCGGCAGCGCATGGCACGGGCGGCGGTTGTCCATCCACTGCCCCAGGTCGCTCGGCCGGTTGCGGAACAGCACCACGACGGCGGGAAACAGCAGCAACCAAATGCCGACGCCCAGCACGGCATACGCTCCCCGCCAGCCCCATTGGTTAATGAGCCACAGATGGAGCAGCGGCGCCACCGCAATGGCCATTGCGGTGCCGAGCTGCCGCATGCCTTCCACCGTTCCCAGCCGGCGTTCGAACCAGAACGGCAGCACGTTCCCGCTAAGGAACGACAGCGCGCCCGGCCCGAGCATGCGCAGAAGGCAAAACGCCGCGACCAGCGTAAGCCACCCTTGCACGAACGAGGTGAACAGGCATGCGAGGCTGAACAGGGTAATCACGGCCAGCATCGTGCGTCGCAGCCCGTGGCGGTCCATCTGATAGCCGATGTACACGATCGGCACCGCCCCGAGCAGCGTCCCCAGCATGTAAGCGGCGGCCAGGCGGCCGTGGCTTAGGCCCAGCGCCGACCGGATCGGCTCGTTGAAGATCGAAATCCCGTACGTTTGGCCGGGGGAACTGGCGATCATGACGGCCATGGCCATCGGCAGCATGACCCAACCGTAGTAGAGCGAACGCGGCTGCCCCGCCGCCTCCGCCGGGCATTCCGTTGCCAAACGTTTCTTTTCCGTTACGCAATGACTCATCGAATCTCGTTTTCTTTGCTTTCCATTCGTGTCATGTTAACTCGGTCGGGGGCAAATGGGGGCTTTCTTGGAGTGCGGCGGCTTGACGCCGCTTTGGCTATGCCTCTTTCTCTCCGCGCCTCCGCCAGCCACCGTCCGAATGGCCAGAACTGACGCAAGACGAAAGCGGCGTCAAGCCGCCGCACTCCAAGGAGGAAAAAAGATTCCCGGCGCCTTCCGCACCCTAAACCGCCCTCCCCGCGCACATCACGGAAAACCGAATGTCCGGGTTCTCGCGCGAGGCGTACTCGGCGTCCCATTGCGAGTGAAACAGCACGGCGTGGTGGCCGAACTGGTCGCGCACCATCTTCGCGGAATACGGCAGGCGCATCTTCTGCAACTGTGCGGGCTCCTCGTCGATCCAACGCGCGAGCTTAAACGGCAGCCACTGCAAGTCGGTCGGCGTGTCGTATTCGCTTTCGAGCCGGAACCGCACCACGTCGAACTGCAACTCACCCACGGCGGCGAGCATCGGCTCGCGGCGCATGGCGTGCGGGTCGGAGAAGACCTGGATGGCCCCTTCCTCCAGGAGCTGGCTCAGCCCGCGCTCGAACTGCTTCCGCCGGTCCGTACTGCGGCAGCGGAGGATGGCGAAGTTTTCGGGCGAGAACTGCGGCAGCGGGTCGAAAGTAACCGCGTCGCCTTCGCACAGCGTATCGCCCAGGTGGAACTCGCCCGGGTTGACCAGCCCGACGATATCGCCCGGAAACGCCTCGTCCATCGTCTCGCGCTCGCGGCCGAACACCCGGTGCGCGCGGCGCAGCCGGAGCTTCTCGCCCGTGCGGGTGTGCAGCACTTCCATATCGCGCCGGAACCGGCCGGCACACACGCGCACGAACGCGATGCGGTCGCGGTGCCTGGGGTCGAGGTTCGCCTGGATTTTGAACACGAACCCGGCGAACTCCGGGCGCGCCGCGGCGATTGGGCCCGCGTCGCTCGCCCGGTCGCCCGGCGGGGGGCACAGCTTCAGGAACCCCTGCAGGAAGTGCTCGACGCCCCAGTTCGTCAGGGCGCTGCCGAAGAACACGGGCGATTGCTTGCCGGCGAGGAACTGTTCCCGGTCGAACCCGACGCCGGCCGCGGCGACCAGTTCCACCTCCTCGGCCGCCTGGGCGAGTACGTCGGCGCGGATTCGGGCTTCCGCCGGGAGCGCGCCAAGCTCGACCGACTGGAACGGGACCCGGTGCGTTCCGGCGCGCTGCTGGAACAGGTGGGCGGCGTGGGTGGCCATGTCGACAATGCCCGCGTAATCGCAGCCCGTGCCCAGCGGCCAGTTCTGAGGAACGGCGTCGATCCCGAACTTCGATTCGATGTCTTCCAGCACGGCCAGCGGCGCTTGCCCGGGCCGGTCGACCTTATTGACAAACGTGATGATGGGAATCTTCCGCAGCGCGCACACCCGGAACAGCTTCTCGGTTTGCGTTTCCACGCCCTTGGCCAGGTCGATGACCATGACGGCGCAGTCGGCGGCCATGAGCGTGCGGTAGGTGTCTTCGCTGAAATCGTGGTGGCCGGGCGTGTCGAGCAGATTGACCTGGTGGCCCTCGAACTCGAAGGTGAGCACGGTGGAACTGACGGAAATTCCCCGCTGCTTCTCCAGTTCGAGCCAGTCGGAGGTGGCCGCGCGCTGCGCCTTTCGCCCGCGCACCGCGCCGGCCACGTCGATGCAGCCGCCGAACAACAGCAGCTTTTCGGTAAGCCGTCGTAACCCAATAACCTACCGAATTGCGTGGGATAGGCTTCCAGCCTGTCGCCGGAAAAGACAGGCTGGAAGCCTATCCCACGCTTGAAGTTCCCGGTAGTTTATTGTTTTA
>PWXP01000643.1 GCA_003561895.1 Planctomycetaceae bacterium
AGCGTGCTTGGCAACCCTTCAGCGAGGAGACTGGCGGATGAACGTACTGGTTCCGGGCGGGGCGGGCTACATCGGCTCGCACGCGGTGAAACAACTAATCGAGGCCGGCCACCGGGTCGTGGTGGTCGACAACCTGTGCCGCGGGCACGGCCAGGCCGTCCACCCCAAGGCGGCGTTCCACGAGGTCGATCTGGCCGATACCCCGGCCCTGACGGCATTGCTGCGGGAGCAGGCCATTGACTGCGTGATGCACTTCGCCGCACTGGCCTACGTGGGCGAGTCGGTCACCGATCCGCTGGGCTATTATCACAACAACACGGCAGGCGCGATCAGCCTGCTGCGGGCGATGGACGCCGCCGGCGTACGGCGCATGGTGTTCAGTTCCACCTGCGCCACCTACGGCGAGCCGGAGCAGACTCCCATCGTCGAAACCACGCCGCAGCGGCCCATCAACCCCTACGGCTGGTCGAAGTGGTGCGTCGAGCGAATCCTGCAAGACTATCAAGCGGCCAACCGCGATTTCTCCTTCGCGGCGCTGCGGTACTTCAACGTGGCCGGCTGCGCGGCCGACGGCTCGCTGGGCGAGGACCACGAGCCGGAAACCCACCTGGTTCCCCGCGTCCTGCTGGCCGCCCTGGGGCAACTGGAGAAGGTTACCGTCTTCGGCGCCGACTACGCCACGCCCGACGGCACCTGCATTCGCGACTACGTGCACGTGGACGACCTGTGCAAGGCCCACATCGCGGTGATGGACGCCCTGCGCCCCGGCGAGGCGCGGTTCTACAACCTGGGCATCGGCAAGGGCTACTCGGTGCAGGAGGTGATCGACGCGGCGGGCCGCGTAACCGGGGCGGCCATTCCCGTCGGGTACGGCCCCCGCCGCCCGGGCGACCCCGCGGTCCTGTTTGCCGACGCCGCGAAAATCCGCCGCGAACTCGGCTGGCAAGCACGCTGGACCGACATCGACACCATCGTGGCCACCGCGTGGAACTGGTTCCGCAACCACCCGCACGGATATCGCCAACCACGAAACATCAAATCAGCCGCAGGGCGCTAGCCCCCGGTTCCCACGGCGCGTTCCGGCTGATGGCGGGAACCGGGCGGAACGCCACGGAACCGGACGCTAGCGCGTTGCGGCTGATCGCGGAAACCCAACGGAACGCCACGGAACCGGACGCTAGCGCGTTGCGGCTAATGGCGGGAACCGGGCGGAACGCCACGAAACCTGATCGCGGGAACCCGGCGCATGCGGCCAATCAGCCCCCGGTTCCCATGGCGCTTCGTGTCATGAAGAAATCTCCCGATCGTTCGATGTGTACGGGGGCCGGGGGCTCATTTGTTATTTTGCCGGGTTCGGAAACGGGTGTCAAGGCGGGTCCCGGTATTTTTTTCGGCCCTTCCATATTTTCCGGCCGGGCCTACTTGTCCAGGGGCCGCGGGTCGGGTATACTACGGTTTTGGACGATGCCACCGTTGCCACATCCCGGAGGAAATGCCGTGAAAAAGGACGAAATCCTCGCCAAGCTTGCACAGGGGGCGATCTCTACGGAGGAGGCCTCCAAGCTCTTGGAACAGGCGGAACAGGAAAACCGTGGATCGCTGTATTGCAAGGTCAGCCAGAAGGGGGCCGTCAGCGTGTACGGCCTCCAACGGATGCCCGTAACCCTTTACCTTGAGCAGTGGGAGCGGCTGCTGGACTTCGGGGATGACATCCGCAAGTTCCTCGCGGCGCACGCCTCCGAGTTGAAGCGGAAAGGGGAATGAGTTTCACCGGGGTGGCGCCGCCGCCCTCCATCTTCGCCTGCTGTTTTCAGAAAGGAAACGGAGCGTGACAAGTATTTACGTTGGCAACCTATCGTACGATGCCACTGAGGAAGACATCCGGCAAGCATTTGCCGAATTCGGCGAGGTAGCGTCAGTAAACGTTGTGTCCGATCGCGAGACGGGGCGGCCTCGGGGTTTCGCCTTTGTCGAGATGCCCGACGGGGCCCAGGCCAAGGAGGCGATCGAAAAGCTTAACCTGACGGAGATTGCCGGCCGTTCGGTGAACGTCAACGAGGCGCGGCCGAAGAAGGACCGGCCTCCGCGCGGCGGCGGCGGCGGCGGCGGCGGCCGCGGCGGGCGCCGCGGCGGTGGCGGCGGTGGCGGCGGCGGCGGTGGCGGCGGCGGACGCTGGTAGCGATTGCTCCGGCGACACCGGGCGCCGCGGAAGCGCGGATTATTCATACACGTAGGGTGGGGCATGGTCACGTACCTCGGTGGTGGGGCTTGTTTGACCCACCAAAGAAGCGGCTTGTTCGACCCACCCTACTTATGGTGTGAATAATCGTGGATAAGCGAGGGCCTATGTCCGAAGAACCGCTGATCGCTGTTTTCGTCGATTTCGAGAACCTTGCCATCGGGGTTCGCGAGATGAAGGCCGGGCAATTTCGGATCCCGTTGGTTCTGAAGCGGCTGCTGGAAAAGGGCCGCCTGGTGTACAAGCGCGCGTACTGCGATTGGGGCCATTATCGCGACGCCGTGGCCGAGTTCCACGCCCAGGGCATCGAACTGATCGACATCCCCCAAAGCAAGGCGAGCGGCAAGAACAGTGCCGACATTCGTATGGTGGTCGACGCGCTGGACTTGTGCTATTCGAAAGACCACATCGACGTGTTCGCCCTCATCTCCGGCGACAGCGACTTTTCTCCGCTGGTGTCGAAGCTTAAGGAGAACAACAAGCGGGTGATCGGGTGCGGCGTGAAGCAGTCGACCTCCGACCTGCTGATCGCCAACTGCGACGAGTTCATCTACTACGACGACCTCATCCGCACCGCCCGGAAGACCACCGCCGCGAAAAAGAAACCCCGGAAGGCCGAGGAGCCCAAGAGCGACGAGGAACGGCGGGAAG
>PWXP01000367.1 GCA_003561895.1 Planctomycetaceae bacterium
CCAACGTGGCCGCCGTTTTTTCGGAGCACTGGCCCCTCGCCCAGGCCGTGCGTCACGAGCGCCACCAAGCCAAGACAGGCCATCCGCTGCCAACCACGAAGCACCAACTCCGCCGTCCCGGCCTCCTGGAAACCGTCAAGCAGTTGGTCCTTTCGGGCATTCGACAGCGTGAGGTCAGACAAGTCGCCTAACCCATTGGTAGGGTTTTTCACCGGGATTTTGGTGTGATAGGGGCGAGCCGGCCGGTGGCCTTCCAACTTGTGTACAAAACAGGCGTTGCCCTGGGCGGAGCCTGCTTGGTGCTTGGCATTCGCCGCCGCGGATGCTTGCAAGGCGCGGCTGGGCGTGGTATCATGGCACCTCCCACCTTTGCCGGCCCCCCCGTGAAGCAGCTTCCCCCACACACCAAAAAACGCCTGCTGCTCGCCGCCAAAGTGCTCATCTTTGCGCTGGTGGTCTGGTTCGTGCGCGGCACGCTCCTCGATGCCTGGCAGCAGTTGGGCGAACACGAATGGTCGCTCAACCCGTGGTGGCTGCTGGCCGCCTGCGGGCTGTACCTGTTGGGACTGCTGCCCGCCGGGGTCTTCTGGTGGCGGATCCTGCGGGTTTGCGGGCAGGGGGCGCGTTTGGGCGAGACGCTGCGGGCGTACTACATCGGCCACCTGGGCAAGTACGTGCCGGGGAAGGCCATGGTGGTGATCCTCCGGACGGGCTTGATCCACGGCCGCCGGGCCGACCCCGGCGTGGCGGCCGCCGGGGTGTTCGCCGAGACCCTGACGATGATGGCCGTCGGGGCGTGCCTGGCCGCGGTGGTGCTGGCGGTGCAGGTTCGCGACGCGCCGGAGTTGTTTTGGGGCGCGGTCGGGCTGGCCGTCGCATCAGCCGCGCCGACCATCCCCCCCGTCTTCCACCGCCTCGCTCGGCTGGCAGGTGTGGGCCGCTCGGAACCGGCGGCACGCGAGAATCTTCAGCGGCTCGGCTATGCGACCCTGATGGGGGGATGGGTCGCTATGTTCCTCGTATGGGCGCTGCTGGGCCTGAGCCTTTGGGCGACGGTTCGCGCGCTGGACGGAAGTGCCGTCGGACCGCTCGAACACTTTTTCGGCTATCTGGCCGCCGTATCCATGGCCATGGTGGCGGGGTTCCTTTCACTCATTCCGGGGGGGCTGGGCGTCCGCGACGTCGTCCTCCTGCGGATGACGGCCCGCTTATTGCCCCTGGGCGCCGCCGAGGCCGCCCTGGCCGCCGCGATGCTCCGGCTGGTTTGGTTGCTGTCGGAGCTGGCAATTTCTGCTATCCTATATATATGCCCTCTGCACCGCGCGGAATAGCCGCGGAACCCCGCCCCGGCTTCGCCCACCCCACAAACCAACCATGCTCTCCATCGTCATTCCCGTTTACAACGAACAGCCCAGCCTCGCGCAGCTTCACGCCGAACTAAGCGGCGCAGCCCGCGAGCACGCTTACCAGCTTGAAGTGATCTTCGTCGACGACGGCTCGACGGATGGCTCCTGGGAGGAGATCGAGCGGCTGGCGGCCGAGGACGAGCGGGTGCGCGGCATCCGCTTCCGGCGGAACTTCGGCAAGGCCGCGGCCCTCAGCGCCGGCTTTGCCGACGTCCGAGGCGAGCTGGTCATGACGCTCGACGCCGACCTCCAGGACGACCCCGCCGAAATCCCCAATTTCCTCGCCAGGATGGAGGAGGGTTTCGACGTGGTGAGTGGTTGGAAGCAGGTGCGCCACGACCCCTGGCACAAGGTGTTCCCCTCGCGGGTGTTCAACTGGATGGTCAGCCGGCTGACCGGCGTGGCGCTGCACGACCACAACTGCGGAATGAAGTGCTACCGCCACGAAATTTTCGATGAAGTGCGACTGTATGGCGAATTACACCGCTTCGTTCCTGTGCTGGCCGCCGCGCGGGGCTACCGGGCGGGCGAAATCGTCATCCGGCACCGCCCGCGGCAGCACGGCCGCTCGAAATACGGCGTCGGCCGCTTCGTCAAAGGGTTCCTCGACCTGCTGACGGTGAAGTTCCTGACCGGCTTCGGGCAGCGGCCGCAGCACGTGTTGGGAACGGTCGGGCTGGGGGCGTTTTTCCTCGGCATCCTGGGCATAGTCGTCCTGGCCGCCCTGTGGGTCCTCTCGCGGTTGGGCGGCGACCCCGATGCGTACATCCACCTGCACCAGCGGCCGGCCCTGCTGTATTCGGTGGCGCTGCTGCTGCTGGGCGGGCAGTTGATGTCGATCGGGTTCGTCGCCGAGCTGCTCATTGCCTACCATGATCCCGACATTTCGCCGTATTCCATTGCCCGGCGTACGGCGCCGGCCGAGCGCAGCGATTCGCCCGCCGCACCCTCAACCCCGAAGGAGGCCCGATGAGCACCACCACTGACGACTCCGCCCGCGCCAACCTGCGGCGCACCGTCTACGCCGTGATGATTTGCGCCGCGGTCGGCATGTTGCTGGGCCGCATCCTGGCCGTCGACGCCGTCGACCAGCGCGCCATCGAGGAGTTCCGCATCCAGCAGCGGCTGGGCCAGCGGCGGGCGGAACTGCGCGAACGCTTGGAGGCGGGCGAAATCAGCGCCGAGCGCTTCCAAGAGGTCATGCAAGACGAGGAGCAGCGGTTCCGCGAGGCCTTTCAGTACAAGCGCCCCTTCCTCAGCGCCAACGACCGCAGCCGTTGGATGATGATGCGCGCCCTGGTGGAGCCCGACATGCGCGTGCCCGGCGTCCCCTACTCGATCGACCGCATCGTCGGCCAGCCCACGTGGGATACCATCGACATGGTCATGCACGGCGGCGAACACGAGTGGGATGAAGACCGGGAGCTGTGGATCCAGCGCGGCGGGCACCTGTACTCGAGCAAGCCGCCCCTGCTGCCC
>PWXP01000022.1 GCA_003561895.1 Planctomycetaceae bacterium
CCACCCCTTTCCGACCACCCCTTTCCGACCAACCCTTTCCATGCCAGGAGTTTTCCCATGCATCGGCCACGCCCTTCCGTCTTGCCTCGCCCGTTCACGGCGGCCTGCGTTCTGGCCGTTATGGCAACCGCAGCCGTCGGTGAAGACTCCACTGCCGAGCCCGGCGGCCAACGGCCGTATGCCGAGTACGTTCGCGCGTGCCTCGACGTGCTGATCGAGCACGGCACCGACCGGTACGGCGAGGTGCATGCGCCTATCCTGATGAACATCCTCGACGTCCGCACGCGCGAGTGCCCCCCGGACCCGAAGCCGCTGGACGAGGCGTTTCGCGTAACGCGGCGCGAGCGGCGGGGGCCGGCCGGCGGCAACTTGTGGCTCGACCAGGAGACGATCCGCGCCATGTACGCGCTCACCCGCCGAACCGGCGATAGGCGGTACGCTGCGTTCGCCGATAAGTCGCTCGGCTACTACATGGAGAACCTGGTGTGCGACAAGGGGCTGTTCTGGTGGGGATGGCATCGCCACTGGGACGCTTACCGCGACGAAATGACCGGCCACGCCGGCAACCACCACGAAATCCACGTGCAGCGGGCCGCTTGGCCCGAACTATGGGCCGTCAATCCCCAAGCCGTCACGCGGCAAATCGAGACCCTGTGGAAGTGGCACGTCATCAACAAGGACACCGGCGAAGTGAACCGGCACTGCGACGGCCGGGGCGGGTGCGACTTTGCCATGTCGGCCGGCGAGATTCTCCGCGCGTTCGCGTTCCTCTATCACAAGACCGAGCAGCCCGGGTGGCTCGACCGCGCAAGGCTGTTGGCCGACTACTACTGGCAGCGGCGCCACCGGGAAACGAACTTGATCCCCAATCGGCCCAACGCCGGCCGCGGGCGGTTCGACGGCAGCCACTTCGACACGTCGGTGGCGGGGCTCTACGGCCGCTGCCTGTTGGACGCGTTCGAGTGGACCGGCGAGCCGGCCTTTCGCGACCACGCGGTCGCCTACCTGAAGGCGTACGCCCAATACGGCTACGACGCCGCGACGGGCAAGTTTTGGGGCAGCCTGCGGCTCGACGGAACGCCCGTGTCCGGACCACGCGTGCGCGGCGGATACGCGCAGTACGAGCCGCGCGGGCACATCGACCTGTGGCAGCCGTACGCGGCCGGCTACGAACACCCGCTCGATACAGCGGTCACCTATGCCCTGGCCGCCGAGATGACCGGCGAGCCCGCGCTGGTTGAAGCGGCCCGGCGATGGGCGCAGTTCATCGAGCGCGGGCTGCCGGCCGGCGCGTGCAAGACAGGGACGTGGTACGACGCGTACGCCCGCAACCAGGCACAGCAAGGCGCCTATGCCGACCATTACGGCAAGACCGTCCTGTTCTTCCTGGCCATGCGCCGGCTGACCGGCGAAGACCGGTACGGAGAACTCGCCAAGCAAGTGGCCGACGACGCCATCGCCAAACTCCACCACGAAGGTCTGTTCCGCGGCCACCCGGCCAAGCCGTACTACGAATCGATGGACGGAGTGGGCACGTTGCTCATGGCGCTGTTGGAATTGGACCAGCGGCAGTAATGCACGAACCTACCGGAAGCGGGAGACGTGGGATAGCTTCCAGCCTGTCTTTTCCACCGACTTACCTGTCGCCGGGTTGACCCGGGCGTGTTGTCCACGTACAATCACCGTTGTCGATGGGGAAGGTCCCGCTGGACGCTACAGACGGACATTCCGTAGACACCCTCGGCGATGGGTACTCATGGCTGACCACGAAGTGATCGGAAACACCGTCCTGAAGCATCATCCGCATGTTCAGGCCGTGTATCTCTTCGGCACGTACGACACGGAACGCGAGTGGCCCGGCAGCGATGTCGACGTTGCCGTCCTGTTGCCGCCGGAGGAGGCGAAGCGGTCGGGCAGCCTTACGTGGTCGGGCCTGCACGTGGCGCTGGAGCAACTGCTCGGCAAAGACGTCGATCTGATCAACCTGCGGCAGGCGCCCACGGTCGTGCAGAAAGAGGTGGTTTTCGCCGGGCGCCGCATCATCTGTACCGATCGATACGCGGCCGAAGAGTTCGAGATGCTCGTGCTTTCCTTCTACCAGAAGCTCAACGAGGAACGGGCCGAGATACTGGCCGGGGGCCTCCGCAGCGGGAGGTTTATCGGCGCATGAACGAGGTCCTGCTGAACAAAAAGATCAGCATCGAGCGATGCCTGTCGCAGGTTGAGAAGTACTACGCGCTCGACACCGGCACGCCCTTCCAGACCGACTACCTGCGACAGGACGCCATCAGCATGAACTTGCAGCGGGCCTGCGAATTGGCCATCGACATGGCCAATCACGTCATCAAGGTCAAGAAGCTGGGGCTGCCCCAAGACAGCCGCGAGAGTTTCTCGTTGCTACACCATGGCGGGTTGATCAGCGCGGAGCAAATGCAAACGCTTCAGTCGATGGTGGGCTTTCGGAATATCCTCGTCCACGAGTATCGGAAGCTGGAAGTGGACATCGTCGTCCAGGTCGTGGAAGGTCGCATGTGGGAACTGCTCGACTTCGCCGATGCGATGCTCAAGGCAGTCGAGTGATCGGGGGCTGTGCCCGGTCGCATCCGATGGATTTCGCGGGCACTTCCGTTTCCAAGTGCAAGCTGCTTTGTCCGAGAACGGCACAGCGGCGTGCGCCCACTACCTTGGCGCGGCCTGCACCTGGAAACGGAAGAGCGATTTCGCCACCCCGGGCAAATCGTAACCGTTCACGGTTACGGCAAATCAACAAGGTCGCGGCTACTCCGCCGCCGCCCGAAGGTGTTCCCGAAGAAACGCCTTCAGGTCGCCGCGGCTGAGGTCGTCGCGGTTGCGGAAATGCAGGTGGATCACGTCGCTGTCGGACCGTTCACCGTCGATCGCGGGCAGATAGCCGAGGTTGCGAATCTGTCCCTGGGTGAACCGGTTCTTCGGGCCGGTCAGGTGCAGATACACGGCGTCGGGCTTCTTTGTTTGCACGGCCGCCCAGGGCGCCTGCCGGTCGGGAAGGTACAGCGGCACTACCTGCTTGTTGGTCCACAGCACATGGGCGTCGGGGGCGGTGTCGGTGAGCGTCCGAAACAGGTTGTCGAGAAGCTCGGCGTCCCACTGGGGCGACTTGCCTGAGGCGAACCCGCGGCGGGCGAAGTGCCACTTGCGGCCGAGTTGCTTCCACGGGTGGAGGATGTCGGCCTGCTGTTCGACTCGCTTGCGGAAGCCGGCGAAGCCCTCGACCGCCTCGTCGACGAACTGCCAGAACTCGGGCCGGTCGATTTCCGAGTAGGCGTGGACCTTCAGTTCAATTTCCTGCCACGGCCCGCGAAGCTTCTGCACTTTTACCCGCGGCTCGCGCCCGTACAGGGGCAGTTCGGGCACCTCGTTGAGCGGTTTCAGGTCGAGGCGGGGCACCAGTTCGTCGGCCCGGAACGTGCTGCGCCCGGTGCGGAACTTCATCTTCAGCAGCCACTCCTCGCCGGTGATGGCGTGGAAGAACCATCCGTCGGCCTTCCGGGCGGCGCGGATTTCGACGATGGTCCGATTGTTCCAGTCGGTCTCGCTGAACAGGTCGGCGCGCTGTTGGATGCGGTCGACCACTTCGGCGAGAATTCGGCCGTCCCACCGGCAAGGGTTTCCGTTCCGCGCGGTCCGGTCGGCGCAGTGCCAGCGGCGGCCGTCCACCTCCCACGGCGGCTTGGCTTCGGCGCCCACGTCGGCGATGTCCATCTCGTCGTCCTGCTCTTCCACCTCGTCGGCGAAGTCGTAGAGCGGGCGCTTTTCGTGGGGACCGGCGGCGAGCACCGGGGCGAGCATCTCGGCGGTGTGCGACCGCATGGCCGGCGGCGTGTCCCGGCCGGGCGACGGCGGCCCCGCCTGCGCCGCCTTTCGCCGCGCGCGTGCCGCCTTTCTCTTGCCGTCGGAAGCGGCCTTCGCCGCGTCGGAGGCGGCCACGAGTTCTTCCGGCGTGCCGGCGGCCACCACGTACCCGCCCTCTTCGCCCGCCTCGGGGCCCAGGTCGATCACCCAATCGGCCGTCTTGATCACATCGAGGTTGTGCTCGATCACCACGACGGTGTTGCCCAGGTCGACGAGCCGGTTGAGCACGTCGAGCAGCTTGCGCAGGTCGTCGAAGTGCAGCCCCGTGGTCGGCTCGTCGAGCAGGTACAGCGTGTTGCCCGTATCGGGCCGGGAAAGCTCGGCAGCCAGCTTCACGCGTTGGGCCTCACCGCCGGAGAGGGTGGGGGCGGGCTGGCCGATGGTCACGTAATCGAGTCCCACGTCGCAGAGGGTCTTCAGGATTCGGCGAATCTTCGGTATCTGCCGGAACAGGCGCAGGGCGTCGCCGCACGACATGTCGAGCGCGTCGGCGATCGACCGGCCGCGGTAGCGCACGGCGAGGGTCTCGGTGTTGTACCGCCGTCCGCGGCATTCGGGGCATTCGATCCACACGTCGGGCAGGAAGTGCATCTCGATTTTCAGTTGCCCGTTGCCCTCGCACTTCTCGCACCGCCCGCCGGGAACGTTGAAGCTGAAGCGTCGCGCCGTGTAGCCGCGCAGCTTCGCCTCGGGCAGTTGCGCGAACAGGTCGCGGATCAGCTCGAACGCGCCGGTGTAGGTGGCCGGGTTCGACGTGGGCGTTTGTCCCAGCGGCTGCTGATCGACCCGGATGACCTTGTTGATCCGATCGATGCCTTCGATGCCGTCGTGCGCCCCGGGAATAGTGCCGGCGCGGTGCAACTGGCGGGCCAGCGCCTTATAAAGAACATCCTCGACGAGGGAGCTTTTTCCCGAGCCGCTCACACCGGTAATCACCGTGAACGTTCCCAACGGAATGGTCGCATCGATGTTCTTCAGGTTATTCTGCCGGGCCCCGCGGATGGTGAGCCACCCGCGGGGGGAGGCGGGGGAGGGTTGGGGGGGCTCGCCGGTGGGTGAAGGGGACAGTCCCATTTTCGCGGCGGAACGTTCGGGCGACGGGGTGGTCTGGCCGGCGCGCCGCGAAAATTGGGGCAGTCCCCCGGGGTCGGCAGTGCCCATCCGGCGGTTGGTCGGCACGGGAATGGCCTTCTTGCCGCTCAGGTACGGCCCGGTGACCGACGCGCGGCGGCGGGCGACGGCCTTCGGCGTGCCGCTGGCGACCACCTCGCCGCCCTGGCGGCCCGCGTGGGGACCGAAGTCGAGCAGCCGGTCGGCGCTGGCCACCACTTCGCGATCGTGCTCGACCACCAGCAGCGTGTTGCCCAAGTCGCGCAGCCGGTACAGGGCGTCGAGCAGGCGGCGGTTGTCGCGGGGGTGGAGGCCGATGGTCGGCTCATCGAGCACGTACAACACGCCGCACAGGCCGCTGCCCACCTGGGCGGCCAGCCGGATGCGCTGCATCTCGCCGCCGGAAAGGGTGGGGGCGGTGCGGGCCAGGGCGAGGTACTCCAGGCCCACGTCCACGAGGAATTGCGTGCGGTTGCCGATTTCGACGATCACCTCGCCGGCGATCTGCCGCTCGCGGTCGGTCGGTTCCCAAGCTGCCAATTCGTCGCGCAGCCGGCCCAGCGGCATGCGGCAGTAATCGTCGGTGGTCCGGTCGCGGAACCGCACGGCGGCCGAGTCGTCGCGCAGCCGGCTGCCGGCGCACGCCGAACACTCCACCTCGTCGACGAAATGCTCCAGCCTGCTGCGCAGCGCCGGGGAAAGCCGGCTCGCTTCTTCCAAGGCCGGATAAAGCCCCTTGTATTGGAACCGCAACCCCGTACCCCCCTTGGTGCCAATTTGGAACCATTTCTCGCCCGTGCCATGCAAGATGAGGCGGCGGTGCCGGGCGTTGAGTTGGTCGAAGGGCACGTCGGCGGGCACGCCCGTCCCCCGAGAGAAGGCCTTTGCCATCGCCGCGAGCATGGGGCTTTCCGGGCGCGGCCACAAGGCCACGGCCCCGCCGGCCAGCGACAGTTCGCCGTCGCGCAGCAGCGCCGTCGGGTTTGTGCCGGTCTGCGCGCCGAGGCCCTGGCAGGCCGGGCACCAGCCGAGTGAGCTGTTAAACGAGAAGTGATGGGGCGAAAGCGGTTCGAAGCTCCGCCCGCACTGCTCGCAGGCGAAGTGCTGGCTGTGGGTCTCGACCGTCCAGTGCGGCTCGGGCGTGTCCTCGCACGGCTCGACCACGCTCACGACGCCCTTGCCCAGCGATAGGGCCGCCTCGACGCTCTCGGCGATGCGTCCCCGGGCGTCGCGCCGAACCGTTACGCGGTCGGCGACCACTTCCACTTGGTGGGTGCGGCGGCGGTCGATGTCCGGCGGGCTTTCGAGCGAGTGCGTCTGGCCGTCCACCCGCACGCGCAGGTAGCCGCTGGCGCGGAGGTCGTCCCAGAGCGTCTCGTACCGTTCGCCCACGCGCACCTCGACCGGCGCGAGCAGGATCAGGCGCGTCCCGTCCGGGTGCTCCATTACCTTCGCGGTAATTTCGTCGGCCGTCTGCGTGCCCACCGGCACGCCGCAGTCGGGGCAGTAGGGCGTGCCAAGCCGGGCCATGAGGATGCGCAGGTAGTCGTACACTTCCGTGACCGTGCCCACCGTACTGCGCGGCGTGTGGCCGAGGTTCTTCTGCTCGATGGCGATGGCCGGCGATAGGCCCTCGATGTGCTCGACGCGGGGCTTGGGCATTTGGCCGACGAACTGGCGTGCGTAGGAGCTGAGGCTTTCCACGTAGCGCCGCTGCCCCTCGGCATAGATGGTGTCCATGGCCATCGACGACTTGCCGGAGCCGCTCGGGCCGCAGCACACGGTGAGCTTGTCGCGCGGCACGTCGACGTTCACGTCCTTGAGGTTATGCTGGCGGGCGCCGCGCACCTTGATGGCCTTGGCCAGTTGCGCCTTCCGCCCGGCGCGGCGCGTGCGCGGCCCGCCGGCCTGCTTCCGCCCGTTGCCCGCCGCGACGTCCGTTTCCAGAAGCGCCTGCAAGGCGAGGCCGGTGTAGGAACCGGGCTGGGCGGCGACGTGCTCCGGCGTTCCGGCGGCGACGATGCGGCCGCCTTGCTCGCCGCCTTCGGGCCCGAGGTCGATGATCCAGTCGGCCGTCTTGATCACTTCCAGGTTGTGCTCGACCACAATGACGGTGTTCCCCGCCTCGACGAACCCATGCAGCACGCGCAGCAGCAGTTCGATGTCAGCGAAGTGCAGCCCCGTGGTCGGCTCGTCGAGCAGGTACAAGGTCTTTCCGGTACTGCGTTTGACCAGTTCGCGGGCGAGTTTTACCCGCTGGGCCTCGCCGCCGGAGAGGGTAGGCGAGGGCTGGCCCACTTTCATGTAATCGAGCCCTACGTCGTGCAGTGTCTGGAGCTTGTCGGCGATCTTGGGGATGTTGCGAAAGTGGTCGAGCGCTTCCTGGATGTCCATTTCGAGCACTTCGGCGATGGACTTGCCCTTGTAGCGGACCTGGAGCGTTTCGCGGTTGAAGCGGTGGCCCTCACATACCGGGCAAGTGACCCAGATGTCGGCCAGGAAGTCCATCTCCAGCCGGTTCGAACCGTTCCCCTCGCAGCCCTCGCACCGGCCGCCTGCCACGTTGAAGCTGAACCGTCCCGGCGAGTACCCCCGCTTCTTTGCGTCGGGGAGCTGGGCGAACAGGCGCCGGATTTCGTCGAATACCTTGATGTAGGTGGCCGGGTTGCTGCGCGGCGTGCGCCCGATGGCCGACTGGTCGATGGCGATCATCTTGTTGAGGTGCTCGAGGCCGTCGATGGCGTCGTGTTCGCCCGGGCTGCCGAGCCCGGCGTTCAGGTCGCGCCGCAGCGCCTCGACGAGGATGTCGCCCACCAGGGAACTCTTGCCCGAACCACTCACCCCGGTAATGCAAATGAAGGTGCCGAGCGGGATTTCGACGTCGACGTCCTTGAGGTTGTTGTGCCGGGCGCCGCGCACGATCAGCTTCCGGCCGTTGCCCTCGCGGCGCGACGTGGGCACGGCAATGCGGCGCTCGCCGGTCAGGTACTTGCCGGTGACGCTGTTCGGATTGGCGGCCACTTGCTCCGGCGAGCCGTGCGCCACCACGTGCCCCCCGCGCACGCCGGGCCCGGGACCGAAATCGATCACGTGGTCGGCGGCCCGCATGGTGTCTTCGTCGTGCTCGACCACCACGACGGTGTTGCCCTGGTCGCGCAGGCGGGCGAGGGTTCCCAGAAGCCGGTGATTGTCGCGCGAGTGCAGGCCGATCGACGGCTCGTCGAGAATGTACAGCACGCCGACCAGTCCGCAGCCGACCTGGCCGGCCAGGCGGATGCGCTGCATCTCGCCGCCGGCCAGCGTGGGTGCGCCGCGGTCGAGGGTCAGATATTCCAGCCCCACGTCCGCCAGGAACCCCAGCCGGCCACGGATTTCCTTAATGGCCTCGGCGGCGATCTTCTGCCCGGTCTCGTCGAGCTTCAGCTCGGCGAAGAACTCGCCGGCATCGGATACCGGCAGGGCGCAGACTTCGGGCAGGGAACGATCGGCGGCCTGGGCGAATTTCTGGGCGAGCGTGGTGAGCGTGACCGCCCGGGCCTGGGCGTTCAGCCGCCGGCCGAGGCACTCGTGGCAAGGGACGACGCGCATGTATTTTTCGAGCATGCGGCGCTGGGGGCGGCTTTGGTTGTCGCGGTACTGCGTCAACAGGCGCGGAATGATGCCCTCCCAGGTGCCGCCCCACTTGTGGCCGGAGGGCCCGCCGCGCCACGTGTAGGTAATATGTTCCGCGCCCGTCCCCCACAGCAGGGCGTGCTGCGCGCGCGGATCGACCTCCTCCCACGCGGTTTCGAGCACGACGCCCTGCGGCAAGTCGTAGCGCCGCTGTAGGTATTCGGCCACGCCGCTGTAGATATGCCGCTTCCACCGGCCCATCTCGCGCCAGCGCCCCAGCAACTCGACGGCCCCCTGCTGGAACGATTTTGCCGGATCGGGGATAAGCCGCTCGGCATCGAACGAGTAGATCTCGCCCAGGCCGCTGCACGCGCGGCACATGCCGCGCGGACTGTTGAAACTGAAAAGCTGCGGGCTGGGTGGGTCGAAGCTCAAGCCGCACTCGCTGCATGCGTACTCGGCCGAGAACCGCAGGTCGCCGGCGTCCAGCGGCGACGGCTCGGAGGACGCCGGGGCCGGGCGCGAGGCCAGAGGCGACGTTTCGGCCTCTTCCTCCGCGCGGCGCCTGCTCTGCGGGTCGGTGGCCACCATCAGGTTGCCACCGCCCACCCGCAGGGCCAGCTCGACCGCCTCGGCCAGGCGGCCGCGCATTCGCTCGCCCGCGGTCAGCCGGTCGACGACCACTTCGATGTCGTGCCGCATCTGCCGGTCGAGGCGGAGATTGTCGCCGAGGTGCACCACCTGCCCGTCGACACGCGCGCGGGCGAATCCTTGCCGCATGAGGTCGGCCAGCAGGTCGCGGTATTCGCCCTTTTGGCCCCGCACAAGGGGGGCGAGCACAAGCATTTGGGTGCCCGCGGGCAGCGCGGCGATCCGGTCGATGATCTGCTCGCGGCTTTGGGCGGAGAGTTCGCGTTGGCACTGGGGGCAGTGGGCCGTGCCCACCCGCGCGAACAGGACGCGCAGGTAATCGTATATCTCCGTAATAGTCCCCACCGTCGAGCGGGGGCTCTGGCCAGCCGTCTTCTGGGAGATGGAGATCGACGGGCTCAGCCCGGCGATCAGGTCGACATCGGGCTTGGGCATTTGCCCGAGGAATTGCCGCGCAAAGCTCGACAAGCTTTCGACATACCGGCGTTGCCCCTCTGCGTACAGGGTGTCGAATGCCAGGGAACTCTTCCCGGACCCCGACACGCCGGTCAGGCATATCAACCGGTTTCGGGGCAGCAGGAGGTCCACGTCGCGCAGATTATGCTCGCGCGCGCCGCGAACTAAAATATCGGAAACGGCCATGGAAACCTGAATGGCGCTGGTGTGTTATTTGGCGAACCCTGTATTGTAGGCCCCCGGCGGGGACGCTGACAAGGACCCAACCGTCCATTACGAATAACGAAACCGGGAAATCCGGGCTAATCATCGGCACGGGCCAGGTAGGCAGCCAGGTCGGAGATGTTGTGAATTTCCAGGCGATGGGCCTGGGTGCGCCGCATGGTGAGCGTGTAGGTGTTGTTGAACCCGAACGGCTCCAGCCACACCAAGTCGTACTTTTCGCGGAAGGCCCGGCCGACCACGCGGTAGCTTTCATCCGGATCGGCGATGACTTCCCGGTCGAGGATATTCACCAGGGCGGTGCCCGTGTACTCGACGTACAGGTCGATGTCGCCCGCCCGCAGCGCCTCGAAGCAGACCATAGTGCCGCCGAGGTTCAGCCGGCGGTCGACGCGCAACCCCGCTTGCGTTTCCAGGAGGATGGCCATCATCTCGCCGACGATTTCCTGCTCGGTAAAGTCTTTTCCGCCTACGGCCACCCGGCCGCGGGGTGCGTCGGCCGGCGGGTCGGCGTCGAGAAGGCCTTCGCCGGCGAGGAACTCGCGGGCCACGTCGGCGGCGGGGCGTCCGAGTTCGTCGACCTCGAAGTTCAACTCCTGCATTCGCTGCGTGGAGATGCGGCCCGCAAGTTGATTGAGCACCCTTTCCATTTGAGGAAACTGATCGAGCGTGTCGCGGCGGACCAGCGGAGCGGCGTCGTAGGAGGGGAAGAAACCCTTGTCGTCCTCAAGTACCATGAGGTCGTAGGCGGGGATGCGGCCGTCGGTGGCGAACGCGTTGATCACGTCGACGGCGCCGTCGGCCACCGCCCGGTACATCAGCCCCGAGTCCATCTGCCGCGGCGTTTCGGGAAATTGCAGACCGTAATGCTGGGCCAGTCCGGGGTAGCCGTCGGGGCGGGTATGGAACTCGGCGTCGAAGGCCGCCCGCAGGTGCCCCGGCCGCTCGCGCTCGAACAACAACGGCCGGGCGGCCAGCAGCAGGACCCCGACGGCCGCGACTAGCGCGAGGAGGGTCAGGATACGGCTATTCTGGGACATGTTTTATTCCCGCAGTCCCTCCGGCGTAAGCCAG
>PWXP01000624.1 GCA_003561895.1 Planctomycetaceae bacterium
CAGCAGGCTACCCCTGGGCGGAAGAGGGGGCGCCGGGCCGCGGTAGCCCACTGACCAGCGCTCCGAGCCGGGCAAGCCGGCCGGTGGCGGAAGAGGGCCGGCCGGTGGCGCAGGGGAGTGGACCGGGCAGCGTGGCGAAGCCTTGACTTTGGTAATACGATTTATTACAATGGTTGGACGTGGGGCAGGCCCGCTCCTCTGCTCCGACCGCAAGCAAACCTCGAACCCAATGAGGTGCTTTATGTGTTGCTCGACGATCCATCGCGGCCTGACGCTGCTGGAGTTGCTCATCGTGATGACGATCCTCGTGGCCCTGGGCACGATCATCGTTCCGACGATGGGCTACCTTGGCCGCCGCTCGCAGTCGCTCGCCGCGCGCGAGAACCTGTACCGACTGCAAGACCTGATCGTCAACCGCTACTGGTCCGATATGGGCGAACTGCCCCGGCCCGCGGTCGACGTGGATGGAAACGTGATCGAACCCGATCGGCTGGACCACCCGCAACTTCGCTACCTGTTCGTCAATCCCGACCGCGCGGCCGACACCAACGATCCGTTCATCTACCAGAAGAGCGTCAACATGCTCAGCGGCCGCACGTGGCAAGGGCCGTACCTTTCGCACACGGGGGCACGGTACACGGTGACCGACACGGGCACCGACGGCAGCGGAACCGGCTTCACCGACCGCTACGGCCTGGACGACGACCCGGCCGTGCTCGACGCTTGGGGCCGGCCCATCGTGCTTCAATTGCCTGATCAGAATGCCGACGACTTACCCAACGAGCTGGGCGAGTTTACCGAGGACCAAATTCGCCGCCTGCACGCCCGGCTCGTTTCCGCCGGGCCGAACGGCCGGATCGAAACGCCGACCAACGTGCTCATGCCCGAAGCGGATCAGCGCGGCGACGACATTGTAGTGTTCCTATTCCGGCACGACGAATACGGCCCCGATTTCCTCAACCTGGAGGACGAGTGATGCGATGCCGCGGGCTGACGCTGTTTGAACTGCTGGCCGTGATGGGTATTTTGGCGGTGCTGGCGACGCTCGTGGTGCCGGTCGTCGGCAGCCGCATTGAGCAAACGCGCGAAACTGCCACCGTGCAAAGCCTGACGCGGCTGCGCGAGGTGATTGCCGGCCCGTATTTTGAGGACCGCTATCGCGGTGGTTATGACAGGCAACCGCTGCCTCGCCCGGGCAGCGCCGCCCTGGACGCCGGGCGCGAAAACCATCCGCAACTTGCATACTTGTTCCTCAACCCGGAAACGCACCTGGACGGCGACCCGACCACGCGCGACCACGATCCCGGCTTCGGCTGGCACGGTCCTTACATGTTGCACAACGGCAACGGATTTGTTTACACGGTCGACGACGCGCGCAGGTTCACCCGCCTGTATGGCGAGACTGGCGACCCGGCCGTGCTGGACGGCTGGGGCAACCCCATCGTGTTGCAGGAGCCGACCAACACGTATGCCACCGATTACGACCGTTGGCGACACGCGCGGCTCGTTTCGGCCGGGCCGGACGGAGTCATTCAAACGCCGCCCGACGTATTCAAGCCGACCGCGGCACAGCGTGGCGACGACTTGGTGCTATTCCTTTGGATTCCGGACCCATGAGCCATTGGACGCCCACAACCCGACAACCCCGGCTTGTCCGGGCCATGACGCTCTTTGAGCTTCTGGTCGTGCTGACGATCCTGGCGATCCTATCGACCGTGGCGGTCGTTTCCACCGAGACGGTCATCAGCCGCGGGCGTTTCGAGGCCACGGAGCGGACACTGCAAGCCATCGAAGAAGCCATCCTCGGCCCGGCTCCCTACCTGGCCGAAGACGGCGCCCTGGCCACCTCGGGCTTCGTGGCCGATATGGGACGGCTGCCTCGTGACTTGTCGGAATTGTGGGAGCGGGGCGAGCCGCCGGACGATTTGCTGGAGTTCGGCTACTGGGTAGCGGACGATGACGGCGAAGTGACGGTCCCGAGCGGTTGGCGCGGCCCGTACCTGCGGCTGCCGTTCGGCGCCCAGGGAGTTCGCGACGGCTGGGGCAAGGAGTTCGAGCTTACGTTGGAATACAACTCGCTAGATTCAATCGTTGTCGAGAAGTTCATGGTGCGCAGCGATGGCCCTGACGGCCCGCCCGGCAACCCCGACGCCATCCCGCAGGAACTCGTCATCGTTGACCAGGCGGAAGGGATTGACCGCGCTCACGCCACCGTTCAAGTGACCGTGTGGCAGGAAGGCGAGAACGGCGAGTTGGAGGTGCCCAGCGGAACGGGCGAACTGATCGTCCAGTTGTTCAGGCGTGAGGAGGGAATTGTGCAATCGTTTTTCCCGACTGACGAAGAGGGCAATCCGACCGCGCCAACGGCGCTGGCCCATCTGACCTCGGCGCCCTTATTCCATTTTTACCACGTGCCCATCGGTCCGCACGTCCTCCGGGCGTATGTCTATCCGGAGGGCTCGCAGGGCAGCGACAGCCTTCGAAAAAGCGACCCTTTGCAAGTCCACGTCCATCCCTTGCGTTCCACAAGCTGGAAACTGGTGCTGCCCCCGGACGCGACGGGCGACGCCGGGCCGGGCACGGATAGTGGCGATGAAAATGACGACAACCCCGAGGAGGATTAAACGCAAACAAGACCAGCCATGGCCACCTGCGGGCTTGCCCCGCGGGAGCGGTGGTCTGTGAGCTACAGGCAGCCGCCGCGGTAGCCCACTGACCAGCGCTCCGGGCCGGGCAAGCCGGCCGGTGGCGCAAGACGGTGCGGAGCGGCGCGGTAGCCCACTGACCAGCGCTCCGGGCCGGGCAAGCCGGCCGGTGGCGCAAGACGGTGCGGAGCGGCGCGGTAGCCCACTGACCAGCGCTCC
>PWXP01000261.1 GCA_003561895.1 Planctomycetaceae bacterium
CTCATCCCCCAGCCCCATCTCCCAAAATGGGAGAAGGGGGGCCGGATTCAAAGTCCCTCTCCCGCTCTGGGAGAGGGATTTAGGGTGAGGGCTGCAAAACTGGGATGCACTCCCAGGGAACTAGAGGGGATCTTATTTTTCAGGGATAGTTGGTAGCCAACTTGATAGGCCTAGCAGTTCCCAACCCTACAGATCAGCGCTGGATGAATTGCATGGCGGCGATCGCCCCCAGGAAAAATACAGTTGGCACCGCCAGGGTATGAACCGCCAACCAACGCACCGTAAAGATTGGGTATGTCTTGGTGTCTTCAACATTGTAATTAGTCATCGTTAAGGTCCTCTACTCTATATGGTTTAAGAAGAAAGGCACAGCAGGGCTGTGCCGATAGGGAGTGTTTAGGCAACACTCTGCGACAAACTTAGCTACGGAGCACCCAGGCTAATACTTGGCTGGAAAATTCTGGTATGCCTAGACTTCTCTATCTGCTCGCCCAGCCTAGGCCAGTTCTGATTCAAGTCGACCATAAAAAATACCCTGGACCTTCACATCGACTGGGTCCTTAGCGCCAAAATCAGTGTCTGAGGGCTGAATACTTTCAAACAGTCCAGAGATTTCCCCTGTGCGTTGATCAACGCGATTTATCTGTAAGCTGAGGGTGCCCTGCCCCATGTCAAACACCTTGATATTCGAGCGTTGGAAATCCTCTCGATCAGCCTGACTAGGCAGCCCCACCGCCGTATCGTAGCCCACGGCCAAGCCTCGGCCCTTGGGGTCTAAAAAGCCGGCTGTGCGATAGGACGGTACCTGAAAGGTACCTTCAAATCGAGTTAAGGGGTCAATGCTAAGGGTGTTCGTGGTCGTCTTGGCCACTAAGCCCTTGATGGTAAACAGTAGCGGCACACGTTCGCCATCTGGCAGCTGTACGGTAACGGGCTGAAAGTCAAATCCACCCTGTTCTATAAAGTCAAGGCGGCCATCGGGGTTGGCCCTTAAGCTACCACTGACCTGGTCAAGGGTATAGCTGGCTCGGGTTAGCATTTTGCTGGGCACAAACTTTGTCTCCTGGCGTTTGACCAGCGGCGTTTGCTTCACCAAAAACACCTTAGGCTCAAGGCACAGTTCCTTTAAGGTGTAAGTCTGGTTGGGGGCGATCGCGATCGCATCTCGTCGGGTTTCATCGATCTGTGGGCACAGGTTGGCTAGCCCACTTCCTTTAATTTGCTCATAGCTCAGAGCACCATTACCCATCTGGGAGCCTCCGCCACAGGCGGTTAGCAGCCCTAAACAAAGGGCAAGGGCAAGAGCTACAAATGTGCGGTATCTCATTAGCCTGATTCCAATACTGGTTTTCTGTAATTGGTTTAGCCCAACACCCCTTCTGACCTCCCTCTAAGGTGACTTCTGGAAAACGTTCTACCGAGTGGTGGGTGCTGCCCACCCTACGAAAACTAAGATCGCTGACTTAACGTGGGGATCTTAATTTCTCGGAAATCGCCTAAGGAGAAGGGGGCGTGATCCTGCATTAGGGGGATATGAGGCTGTATTAAATCATCAAAATCTGAAATTCCTGGGAAGAGAGAGAGTAGCTCTCAGGCTAGAAAACCCCAGCCGACCTGCCTAGTCAGCTATCTGTAGGATTGAGGTCAAACTTCTTTATGTAGTTTCTTGAAGCAATACTCATACTTTCATGGGTTCTTCATTTTTATTGCCTACTCTGCTAACTAATCCTTGATTAGAGATATTCATGTCACTGGCAACAAGCTTAATGAAAGACGGGAATCTTTAGTCTCTAGTCAAGGAACTTAAGCTCTAGCTTTGCGATGCTGACTTGATCGTGAAGGTTGCCGATCTAAGTCCTTTACTTAAGGAAGTAGATGAGCTTGAGCTACTCATATACGGCATCTGTTAATAGACATTCGCCAAATTAAACCAAATCCAAGTCCAGACCTGGAGTTCTGCCTGTGGGAGAACTCCAGATCCCGAGCTGGACTTGGTATAAATCGAGTCCATACTTCTGGAGGCAAGATTAATCATGAGCCTGGTGACAGAACTAATCCTTAATGCAGACAGCGAAGCTCGCTATCCCGCCCCTAAGGAAATTCGCATCTTTCAAGACTTTGTCAAAACTGGGGAACAGCGTATTCGGATCGCTAAGGTGTTGGCTGAAAATGAGCAGCGTATCGTTCAAAATGGTAGTGCTAGGTTTTGGGAACGCTGCCCCAATACACCCAGCAATAGCGGCAATGAACGCAAAACCGCTTCCTGTCAGCGGGATCAAGGTTGGTATGTGCGACTGATTGCCTACTCAATTTTGGCCGGTAGCGAAAGACCCCTAGAGGAAATCGGCACCGTCGGCATTAAAGAAATGTACAACAACCTAGAAATCCCCATTCGCAATATTGCCGAATGTATGCGCTGCCTCAAAGAAGAAGCCATGTCTTTGATGAGTGAAGAGGACGCCGCTGAAGTGGCTCCTTACTTTGACTTAATTATTCACTCCCTATCTTAGATCGTTGAAATCCACGACTGCCTAGGCTGTCACAGCCGAGTTAAGAGACAACTAGTATCACTCCTATAAGAGAGGATTTGACCCATGCAAGACGCCATTACCACCTTAATTAATTCCTCTGACACCCAGGGAAAATATTTGGATGATGGCTCGTTAGAACGCCTGCAGAACTATTTTCGCAGCGGCGAACTGCGGGCCAAGGCCGCCATGACGATCAGCGCCAATGCGGCCACTATTGTCACCCGCACCACGGCTAAATCTCTGCTGTATACCGATATCACGGCCCCCGGCGGCAACATGTATACCTGCCGACGCTATGCCGCCTGCGTGCGCGATATGGACTA
>PWXP01000428.1 GCA_003561895.1 Planctomycetaceae bacterium
CCGGCAATTCCAAGGCCTCGCCCACCGCCGCCCCGCAGTCACCGGCGCCGCGGACCGCTTCGGCATGCGGCCCCGGGCGCGTTGTCAAGCATCGGGCCGTGGGCCGGCCGATTTCATCCCGGCCGGCCCTGGCGATGGTCCGCCCCCGGCCGTCTTCCGGGTGCGATGGACGTCCCAAACGCCCAGCAGGAACGCCAGCGAGGCGTTGGCCAGCAGCCACGCGCCGAAGAGCACGCGGCGGTTCCGCCGAACGCCCGCCGAGACCCAGATCGACTCAGCATCGTGAAAGTCGACGAATAGTTGCATGGCGTCGGGCCCTCGTCCCAGAAGAAGTGGGGCGGTATGCTGTCGAACCACTCGTTCCGAACGGCCCTTTCCGTGAATTGCCGAAGCTGCGGCTGGGTGACCTGCCCGCCGGCCGGTGCGGCAGTCCACGCGCCGGCAAGGACAATCAACAGGGCGAATCGTTTCATCGAATCAGTGTCCTCGGGTTTGGGGGAACAGGTTGACGCTATGTCGGCCCCTGGGTGTGAACGGTTCCACCCACGCTCGGCCACTCGTTCGGTTTGTTCCTATCTTGACCATCTTTGGTGGCTCTCGGCTTTCTGTTCCTTTTCGGTACTATCGAATCGTCGGTCGCCACATGACTCGAGGCCGGTATGGGTCGCTAGCCCTTTACCGTACGTTTGTTTCATCCGCTACTCGCTGCCGGTCTTGACCGGGGCTTTCCCGGACCCCGTTTACCCACCTTTTGTTGCCCGTATCCAATCCTGTTGGCGCGAAGCCTGGCCGAGCGGCTCGATATCAGCCCTCAACACCGTCTTGGCCTTTGTCCGATTGGGCAACCAAAACTCGCTCACTGGCCGCGATCTCCGTTCTGATCCAGCCGTCAAAGCATACGAGTTTCTCGCAGTCCAAATGGCAGGCAATGTGGCGGTCGTCGCTTTGCACCATGTCCAATCTCGTGCCTCGCATTACGGGCACAACTTCGGTCGAGAAGTAGAGAAAACAGATATCGCCTCCTACCACGAGAACACGAGCACACGCCGACTTCTTGAGCGGCATACGCCGAAGCAACGCCTGCTGAGAGCACTTGTCCATTCCTTCTCGCCCAAGCACGGCCTCCCTGACCGCCGCTTCAATATGGTCGATGTAGGGCGCATAATACCTGATTGAGAACGCCTCACCAAACATAAGCTCGAAATGAAGAGGGTTCAGCGTGTGCGTTTCAACGAAAAGGTACAGGTCGGTCCCGAATGTGTTTGGCAGCGCTGTATTCATGGTGCCTTCGCGGTCACGCCATTCTGTAAAATCCTCGACGAAGTCGAGGCTGAAATCACGGTTGAAGTTGGGTCGCTTCGTGGACTTCGACGACTCTGCCAAATACTCCTTGAGCACCTGCGGCTCCGACTGCATCCTAACTCCCCATTTCTCTTCCATGAGATTGGATATGCAACGCTTCTCCGAAAGGAACAGTGTGCGCATTGGGCTCCTTCTTTCAGTAGTCACGCTTTTCGAGGAACTCCCTCAACCATTGGCTTCTGAACTTACTCATCTCCTGGAAACGGTACGGCCTTGCGGCCGCCTCGGGCATCCGTCTAGTCTGTTCGTACAACTGATCCAGTTTATCCGCACTCGCCCTCCGATATGCCTGCGCGTCTTCTGCCGTGATCCTGTACCATCGCCTAACCCATCCCACGCGGCTCTTCAACGGCGTGCCGGTTTCAAGTAGTTGGTTGGCAGGGTTTCCGCTAATCGAGCCCGGCCGCGACACCCGCTGAACCCTTGGTGCCATTGGCGCACCGGAAATTCTCATCCCCGCGATGGCGTCTTTGCTCATGCCGAACATGCGGAGGGCGGCTTCGCCGAGGTAGCCGGCTGCCTGGATGTTATCGCCCTCCTGCCATGCCTGGTAGGCATGGTACGTGCGGAGGGCGCCAAGCCCGCCCTGAATGCCGGCGGCGCCGTACCTCGCGGCTCGGGCCAACCGGATCGCGTTTCCAGCCTGGGCCGCCCTCGCGGCCGGCCCCGCCAGGAACATCGCTACATCGCCGCTCCACGAGATGGCCGCCTCGCCCCATTCGCCGTCCGACGCGTGCAGCACGCCCGCCGCCCCGGGGATCATCGAATAGCCGAACACCACGGCGGCCGCGGACCTTTCCGCGCTGCCTGCTCGCCTTGCAAGGAAGTGAGCGTCGGCGTATTTGTCGGCCCACGATTGCGTGCGGTGCGATGCGACAATGTCTGCCAAGGGCCGCGAAATGACACCGACGCTCCCATTGTGGTGCGTAGCCACCAGCCGATAACGGTATTGGCTTGTATCGCGATTGCCCACACCGTAGCCATAATGGCCGAAAGCTGCATACCCATGCGCAGTGTCCGCAGCCATGTGCTGCTCATACACGAAAACGAACGTCCGAATTTCCGTGCCCACAACGTCAGTGATGGTGACAACGCATGGGTGCAACTCGGAGCGAATTGCCAAGCCATCCCGAATCATGTCTTCCATACGTTCGATAGGAAAGTTCTGGAAGTTCGTCGCGATATTCGCTTGCGGGGGCAAGACCGGTATGCCCCGCCCAACGTTGTCGGTTTGGCCCGCCTGGGCCTCCGCCCACGCCATGTAACCGGGACGATACGCCTCCCAGTTGGCCAGCAAGTCCATTGTGCCTTCAAGACTTGGGTTCCGGCTAGAACCATTCCAACCGGCCAATAAGTCCATCAGGCCTTGCTCGCTACCTTGGTACCACCGCTCCATCCCCATCCGAGCAGTACCATTCCAACCGGCCAGTAAGTCCATCAGGCCTTGCTCGCTACCTCGGTACCACTCCTCCAGCCCGTACGGATCCACCGC
>PWXP01000118.1 GCA_003561895.1 Planctomycetaceae bacterium
CGCTGCTCCTGGACCTCGATACCTCGCTCCCGAAGGATCACCTCGGCGTTGACGATGTTCGCCCCGGTGTCCATGGCGTGTTCCAGCAGCCCCGCGGCGAACGCGGCGGAAAGCAGCCGCGTGTCCTTCTTGGCCACCCCGCCCTGGTAGCTCAGGCGGCAGAGTGTGGGCGGGCGGTGGTCCATTTGAGCCAGCAGCAGCCCCAGGCGCCACGCCACGTTCAGGTAGCCGCGCAGATCGGCCAGGGTTTTCGGGCCCAGCGGCGACATGTTCACCGACTGCTTGATCGCCCCGCTGGCGAAGAAATCGATCAGCAGTTCGGCCGCCTCGACAGCTACGTTCGTCTGGGCCTCTTCGGTGCTGGCCCCCAGGTGCGGGGTACACAAGACGCCGGGCATGCCGAACAGGGGGCTGGACGTGCAAGGCTCCTGGGGATACACGTCGAGCGCCACGCCTGCAAGCTGCCCGCTGCGGAGCCCTTCGACCAACGCCTCCTCGTTGAAAATGCCGCCGCGGGCGCAGTTGATCAGCCGGGCGCCCCTCTTGATGATCGGGATCTGCTCGTGGCTGATCAGGTTTTGGGTTGCATCGTTCAGGGGCGTGTGGACCGACAGGTAATCGATCAAGGGGAGCAATTCGTTGGTCGAGGCGCACGATTCGATTCCCAACTCCTTCGCCCGACTGGCCGCAAAGAACGGATCGTAGCCCAGCACCCGCATTTCCAGGGCCAGCGCCCGGGAAGCCCCGGCCTGCCCGATGCGCCCCAGTCCGACAATCCCCAAGGTCTTGCCGGCCAGTTGCGTTCCCATGTATTTTTTCCGGTCCCACCGCCCTTCGAGGAGGCTCTGGTAGGCCGGATGGATGTTTCGCGACATGGCGAGCATCAGGGCGATTGCGTGCTCGGCGGTGGAGATGGTGTTTCCGCCGGGTGTGTTCATTACGACAATGCCGTGGCGGGTGGCGGCGTCGAGGTCGATGTTGTCGGTCCCCACGCCGGCCCGAGCGATGGCCCGCAAACGGTGGTTGTCCTCGAGGGCCTCGGCGGTGATCTTCACGCCGCTGCGGCAGATGGCGCCGTCGAACTGCAAGAGGGTGTCGTGCAGCGCCTGGCCGGACAGGCCCGTATGCACCTCGTACTCGATACTGCCGGCCGATTCGAGCAGGTTGAGTCCGTCTTGCGAAAGGGGGTCTAAAACAACGATTTTGGACATAGGATTACCAAGGAAAGGGTCGCCAACAAAGACACAAGGTGCGCTATTGTAGCGGGCCGGGGCGAGGATACAAGCCCCTTCGCTCAGCGAAGCGTCGGGGGTCCCGGCTCGACCAGACGGGTGCCGCCGGGCGGGGCGTCGAGCACGTGGGTCGGCTGGGGGCGGGACCGCAGGACGCCGATGCGTTGGGCCACCTCGGGCTGGAAGCGGTTGTGCCAGAGTGCACGCTCGTACCCCCGCAACGCCGCCTCCTCGTCGCCCATCTGCTCCCGCAACCGCCCCAACGCCGCCCAGGCCCGGCCACTGCTGGGATCCAGGGCCAACGCCTCGGTCAATCGGGCCTCGGCGTTGGCCGGGTCGCCAAACTCTTCGCTGAGGCGGGCCAACTCGATGCGGGCTTCGGCCGAATCGGGCCGCTTCGCCACCCACGACTGGACCAGATTGAACGCCTCCTGCGTCCGGCCTTGGTCGGCCAGCAGCACAGCCAGTCCGCGATAGGCCTCGCCGTGACTGTCGGAACGAGCGACGGCCATTTCGTAGTAGTTCTCGGCCTGGCGAAGGTACGTCTCGTTTTGCTCCACCACGCCCAACCGGTGATAGGCCGCGCCCAGGTTGTAATACGCATCGACATTCTTCGCGTCGGCGTAGTTCGCCTCCTGGAAATGCCGCAGTGCCTCGTGGTAGCGGGCCTGCTGGAACATGCGCACGCCTTCGGCGTTCCGGGCCGCCGCGTCGAAGTTGTTGCAGCCGGTCGCCCAAACCGAAACCAGCACGAGCATCCATGCCAGCATCGGAGGCACACAGTGCAACCCCCCCCAATGTGGCGCGACCGTGCGAGATGCGTCGCGCGGCACGAGTCGAGGAGTGGTGAGCTTGCGACCCGACAAGGGGCGCGACGGTGGGGTCTTGCGTAGTCCGTATCTGGAGTGAACAGCCACGGGCTTCTGGCCTCGCGTTCGCGGACGGGTTTCCGAGGAGAAAGCCACGGCGCGGCCGGCGCACCGAAGGCGGGGAAAGGAGGCCGCAAGATACCGGAAGGTCCGAATCGCCGCAATACCGTTTACTCGGCGGTCGCCGGCGCCGTGGGCGAGTCCGGGTCGGCGGGGTCAAGTACCGCTCGCTCGTCCGATGGCTTCGCGTATCCCAAGCCCCTCACCACCTCAAGCACCTCGCTGCACGTGGGAAACATCCGACCGCTGGTGCGTTTGTAATCGTCCAACGCGTTCATAAACTCGATCTCGTCGTTGGTGTAATCCCTCTCGCAGGTGGTTGGGTCGATCTGCCTTCGGCGAGGGACCTTTTTGCGCCGCTCGACCGAACGGCGCTCCACCGCAACCGGTTCGTTCTTCTGCCGGCGGTCGGGCGTGCTGCGACGATCGCCTCCGCTCCGCCGATCGATCGTTGCGGTCGGCTTCCGGCTTCCGGCTGTCGGGGCTGCGGTTGGGGTGTCCTTGGCCTCTTGAACGGCTGCCTTCGAGCGGCTCTTTTCGGCAGTCTTTGTGCTGGACCGGTGTTTCTTTTGCGGTCTGCCCGATCTAGTGGCCGTGGTGGTGGTGGTCTTCTTCTTCGTCGCCACGTTGCGGCTCCTCTTTTTCTGGGGCTGCAAGAACATCTGTGTCAGTTTAGAAAAGATACAACAATATGGAGTACTAGGATCCAATAATCGGCTAGGTCATATAGACATATAGACAAAGCCGGGCAAAGTGAAGCGACTGTAGCGATTGCGCAGCCCGCCCGCCCAGAAAACACCGTTGACCATACACCCCCGGGCGGACTGATTGCCCGCCTCGTGAACGGTTACCAGAAAAAGTAGCTAGCACACGCCGTCGTGCCGTCCGTCGAAGTGGGGAAGAATTGAGGGGCTTGCAGACAGCTTGAACCTAGAACCGGAAGAGACCGGGAAAAGAGACCGGGAAAAGTCGCGAACTCCGCCCAACAGCCGACGACCTGCCGGTCCGGGCTGCTATTCGGCCGACCGTTCGGCCACCTCGCGGCAGATTTCGCGAAGCTCGGTGACCGAGGCGTCTTCGAGCCGCCTTCCTCGCCGGTCCAAGTGCTCGTTGATCTTCACCGCGGTTTCCTGCATCACCGCGTGGGTCTTGTGGCTTCCGCCCACCAGAACGAAGTTGTCGCCGCGCGTCAGCCGAGTATGGCCGTCGGCGTTGTCGAACGCCATGCCGAGCAAGGCAGCAGGTTTGCGGGGGGGCCGAGAGGCTCTCACGATCGGTTCCGGGATTTCAGATGCACGGGCTCATCGGCTCATGAACTTCTGCAACGCGTCGTCGGCGGCGTCCTCGCTGCTGCCCGAATTCGCCGCCGGAAGGCCGGTTGGCGGCGTCTTCAAAGTAAACTTTTTCTTCGGCTTTTCCTGGTCTGGATCCTTCTTTCCCCCCCGCATGACGGCCGTGCCGTCAGCCGGGGCGCCCGCCTCGGTCTCCGACTGCCCGACGGGAACAGGAGCGCTGTCTTCCTCGCCGAACAGGGCGGTGATGTCGATGTCGTCGGCGTTGCCGGAGGCAGCGGGGGCGGCGGTGCGGGCGGCCGCCTCGCGCACACTAGCCACCTTGGGCTTCTTCTTGCCGCCGACGGCCACGGTCAGTTGCACCCCGAACTCAAGCGGACCGATGCGCAGCCGGTCACCGCTTTTCAACTCCCGCTCGCCGCGTACTTGGTCCCCGTTGACGAACGTGCCGTTGCGGCTGCCGAAGTCGCGCACGGCGACAAACCCCTCCTCTACCAGGATCACCGCATGGTGACGGCTCACCTCCTGGCTGCCGGGGCGCAGGTGACAATCCTCGGCACGGCCGATGAAATACTTCGGCCCGCGCACTGGAATCTCTCGCCCCGGCTGTTTCCCACTAATACAAACCAGCTTGACTTCCATAGCCTCGGCCTCCTCGAGTACAACGTCCCGCTGTTCTTAGGATAACCGCACGGCGGCGGGGTGTCAAGCTGCTCGGGCTGGAAAGCGGGCGCCACGGGCCGGATCCGTCGGCCCGTGGCGCCCTTCGTCGCGCGACGACGAACGCCGAGTCGCGAGGGGGGCTCGCGTCTCGGCCGGGAAAAAATCGCTTGCTGCCGTCTCCTGGAAACGCTTCTCGGTGCCCCCGACTTCCAGGGGAGACGCCGCCCAACCAAGGCCCCCTACTTCACTTCCTCGAGGTGGACCCAACGGCGCTGTTCGGCCGCCAAAAGCGATGCCTCCAGCACGCGCTGGGTCTGGTAGGCGTCGTTGAAATCGGGAATCGGCACGGTGGGCGGCTGGCCGGCCAGCACCCGCAGGATGTCGTACGCCTGGTTCGTGAAACCGTGCTCGTAACCGATAACGTGGGCGTCGGGCCACCAGTTTTCCACATAGGGGTGGCCGTCGGGGAACGCGCCGCCGTGGGTGCACATGATGGTGTTCCAGCCCTGCACGGCGCGCGGCAGGGTGGCGTCGTAGTATTCTAACTCGTTCATCCGCTCGAAGTCGAACTTCACGGACCCCTTCGTGCCGTTGATCTCGAACCCATTGCGGTTCTGGTTCCCGGTGGCTTGGCGCGCGGCCTCGAAGCTGGCCACGGCCCCGCCGGAGAAGCGGGCGAGGAACAGCACGGTGTCGTCGACGGTCACTTCGCCCATCGTGGCCGTGTCGCCCCCGCCTTCGGCCAGCCCCCCGCCGGCCATTCCACTGGCAATCGCGCGCTGCTTGATGAATGTTTCGGCGATAGCCCCGCAAATCTCAGTAATCTCCTGGCCGGTCACGAATCGGGTCATGTCGATAATGTGGGCGTTCAGGTCGCCGTGGGCGCCGGAGCCGGCGAGGCTCTTGTCGAATCGCCACCAAAGCGGGATCGACTCGTCGGCCCAGTCCTGCAGGTATTGAGCCCGAACGTGCCGGATGTCGCCCAGCCGGCCGCTTTCCACAAGCTGGTGGGCCAGTGCGACGGCGGGGCACCGACGGTAGTTGAACCACACGAACGTCTGGACGCCGGCCGATTCGGCGGCCTCGACCATCTCGCGGGCGTCGGCCAGGGTGCCGGCGATCGGTTTTTCACAGGCCACGTGCTTGCCGGCGGCCAGGGCGGCCCTGGCTACCGGGGCGTGGGCGTAGTTCGGCGTCACCACGTCGACCAGTCCGATCTCCGGCGACCGGACCACGGCCTCCCAGTCGGTGGCGGCGTGCTGCCAGCCCCAATTTTCGGCGAACAACTGCGGGTTTTCGGCTTCCTGGCCGAACACGGTGTGCATGACCGGCATCATCGGGACGGCGAAGAACCTCCGCACCTGCCCCCATGCGTTCGAGTGCGAACGGCCCATGAACCCCTGCCCAATAAGCGCAACGTTGATCTTTTCCATCGATTTGCTCCTTGGTCCAAACGACCGGCAAGTGACCCTGTATTAGCGAAGGCGTTGGAACGTACCCGGCGGTTATACGGGGCCGGCGCGGCGTTGGCAAGGGGGGCGGTGCGACATTTTTTCGCGAGCCGCCGGCGGCACCTTTCCTGCGGCCACCGCTTTCCTGACGAACTGGCTCTGGCATTGGCGAACCGGATGGGGTATCATGCGTAAAGTGAAGTGTGTCCCAGCCGTTCCGGTTGGGCCGTGTGCCCCACAAATACCCCATAAGGGGTGCTAGGAGGTCGCGTTATGTTCCGTCATGCCGTGAAAAACCCTTTTGCATGGCTGGCAATTGGCCTGATTGGGGGGGTTGTGTTGAGTGGACTCCTCCCCCGCGCGCCAATCCATGCCGTGGCGACCGATCGGATCGACACGTTTGCCATCGCTACCGGCCCGGTCGATTCCGAGTTCGAGGCCGTATACTTCCTCGATTTTTTGACCGGCGATTTGCGGGCCGTCGTGTTGGGAAAGGACGCCGGCGCGTTCACGGCCTACTTCAACTACAACGTGCTCCAGGACTTGGGGGTCGATCCGACGAAGAACCCCCGGTTCCTGATGGTGACCGGCATGGCCGCCTTGCGGCGGGGCGGGGCCCGCATGCAGCCGAGCATTTCGGTGGTGTACGTGGCCGAGGTGACCACGGGCAACGTGGCGGCGTACGCCATTCCTTGGTCGCGCTCCATGCACGCCGCCAACCAGCCGATCATGCAGCCGTTGGTTCCCGTGGCGGTGACCCGATTTCGGCCGGCCGCCGCGCGCGAGTAGCTCCTTTCGGCGAGATGCTGTCGTGCAGATTCACCTCAACGGCAATCCCTACGACGCGCCTTCCGGGGTTTCCGTCGCCGGGCTGGTGAAGCAACTCGGCTTTGGCGAGAAGCACGTGGCCGTCGAGGTCAACGCGGCCTTGGTTCCCAAGAGGTGTCACGACGAACACCACCTCGCCGAGGGCGATGTGGTGGAAGTGGTGACCCTCGTGGGCGGTGGGTGACGCTGCTGGAACGCCGAGAGTACCCATTGCAACTTCCCCCCACCCGCGACCCGCCGTCGCACTTGAAACATGACCACGGACCCATCCGCCGCCGACCCTCTGAAACTCGGCCCCCACACCCTGTCCAGCCGGCTGATCGTGGGTACCGGCAGGTACGCCGACTACGACGTGATGCGCCGGGCGCTGGAGGTTTCCGGCACGCAGTGCGTCACCGTGGCGGTCCGCCGCGAGCGCCTCTTCGACGCCGCGGGGCGCAACCTGTTGGACTTCATCGACACCGACCGCTACGTCATCTTGCCGAACACGGCCGGCTGCTTCAACGCCGAAGACGCGGTGCGCGTGGCCCGCCTCGGGCGCGAGATTCTCGATCAGATGGGCAACCCCGGCGCCGATTGGGTCAAGCTCGAGGTGCTGGGCGACGCCAAGACCCTGCTACCCGACCCGATCGGGTCCGTCGAGGCCACCGCGCAGCTCGTGGCCGAGGGATTCCAGGTGCTCGTGTACACCAGCGACGACCCCGTGACGGCCCGCCGGTTGAAGGAGGCGGGCGCGACGAGCGTGATGCCGGCGGGCAGCCCGATCGGCTCCGGCCAGGGCGTACTCAACCCCAACGCCATCCGCATTTGCCTCGAGTACCTCAAGGATGGCGATCCGGACTACCCGGTCATCGTCGACGCCGGCGTGGGCACCGCCAGCGACGTGACCGTGGCCATGGAACTGGGTGCCGACGGCGTGCTGTTGAACACCGGCGTGGCGCACGCGAGCGACCCGGTGCGCATGGCGCGGGCGATGCGGCTGGCCACCGAGGCGGGGCGGCTGGCGTATGGGTCGGGCCGGATTCCGAAGAAGCTTTACGCCACGGCCAGCAGCCCGCTGGAAGGAACCATCACCGGGCGGCCGTAGCGCCCCCGCGTGACCGCCCCCGTGGAACGTATGGCGCAGGTGATTGCCAAGTAGGGCCTTCGCTGGCGCCGCCACGCAGTCCGCCAGTAGCATCCGCTCGACGTAAAGCGAATGCGTCAACAGCCCGGTTCGCCCCGGCTCGCGAAGGCTTGACACGCCTCCCGGCCATGGGTAGGCTGTCATGCGGTCCCCGGTCCAACTCGCGTGGGTAACATCATGCGTCGGAGCATCATCGTCACCGACCTGACGCGGTTCAGCAACCCGGAAATCGTCTGCCTAGCAGGCCTCGACCGCCGCGACGGCCGGTGCATCCGGCCCATGCCGTACTTGCACACGGCCGCGTGCCGGGAGCTTCGCCTCGCCGCGGGCGCCGTTCTGGCCGGCAGCTTCTTCCCCGCCCTGGACGCCCAAGGGCCGCATCAGGAGGATTACTGGTACACCGGCCTGCGGGCCGCGGGAACATGCACGCCGTCGGAATTCCGGGCCGCATTGCGGCGCGGGCTGTTCCCATCGATCGAAGAGGGCTTCGAGGTCAGCCTGCCTTACCGCCAGAAATACATTCCCTTCGGGCACCCGGTCCGAAGGTCGATTATTACCATTTCGGTAGCGCCGGCGCGCATCGCCCTGGTGGCGAACCCCGACAAACCGGAACAGATCAAGGGGCATTTCGTGGACGGGGCGGGCCGGAACTTCACTTCCATTTCCCTCACCGACCTGGCTTTCCATAGCCAGGCAGCCGAGCGGGGGGCACGAAACGACTTGGCGGGGCTGAACGCCCAAATCCAATCGCAACACGAGGTGCTGCTCCGTGTGGGCCTCAGCCGCGACTATACGGCGCCCGACGGCCGCCGCGGCTACTGGCTCCAGGTGAACGGCGTGTATACGTTTCCCGATTTTCCCACGGGCATCCGGGTTGGCCGGCACGAGAGCGCTCATCGGCAGGAACGCGAATGACTCCCAAGCCTCCGGCGCTGTACTCGATCGGGCACTCGAACCAGACGGTGGACCGGTTCCTCGACTTGCTCGAGCAGCACGGCATTGAAGCAATTGCCGATGTCCGGTCGTCCCCCTACTGCCGGTATGCCTCGCAGTTTTCGCAACACAACCTCGTGCCGGAACTCCAGGAGCGAGGCATTGCCTACGTGTTTCTCGGCAACGAGTTGGGGGCCAGGCGCGCGGAGGCGGAATGCTACCAGGAAGGAAAGGTCGACTTCGACCAGGTGCCCGCCACGCCCGCCTTCCAAGAAGGGCTGGCCCGACTCCTCAAAGGCGCCTCGAAGATGACCGTGGCGATCCTCTGCGCCGAAAAAGACCCCCTGACCTGCCACCGAACCATCCTTATCGCCCGCCGCGCGAAAGACCGGGTGGGCGAAATACGGCACATCCTGCCCGATGGAAACATCGAAACCCAGGCCGAAGCGGAACAGCGGTTGCTTGCCGAATGCAACCTGCACGAGCCCGACCTGTTCATGTCGTGGGAGGAGCGCCTGCTGGAAGCCTACCGGCGGCGCGCCGCCCAGCTTGCCCACGAGGCTATGGAACCGGATGACTGAAATTACCGTCTACACCATCGGATTCACCCAGAAGCCGGCGGAGCGCTTCTTTGGGCTGCTTGCCGAGTCGGGCGCCACGCGCCTTGTCGACGTCCGCTCGAACAACACCTCGCAGTTGGCCGGCTTCGCCAAGCGAGACGACCTGCGGTACTTCGCCCGCGCCCTGTGCGGCGTGGACTACGTCCACCTCCCCGAACTCGCTCCCACGAAAGAGATTCTCGACGCCTTCAAAAAACACGGCGGCAACTGGGAAACCTACCGCGACCGGTTTCTGGAACTGCTCGACGAGCGCCAGGTCGAACGCTCGGTGCCCAAAGAATGGATCGACCGCGGATGCCTCCTCTGCAGCGAGCACATGCCCGACCGCTGTCACCGGGCGCTGGTGGCCGAGTACCTGGCCAGCCGATGGAGCGAACGGGTGACCGTCCGGCACCTGTTCTGACGGGCGAGTCGATGCCTTCGAAACAGAGCGGGCCTACCGGCGGGCCAGTACGGTGTCGAGCGTTTTCCGAAGCACGCCGGCACTTTGCTTCAGTGCTCGCACTTCCTTCGGCCACAGTTCCACCTCCAGCCGGCTTGCGGCGCCCACGCTGCCGACCGCGGTCGGCACGGAAATCGCCACGTCCCGGAGGCCGTAGCACCCCTCTTGAAGGGTCGAGATGGGCAGCACGCGGTGGCTGTCCAGCGCCATGGCATGGATCCCCTCGGCGATGGCCAGCCCCACGGCAAAGCCCGCCCCGCCCTTCTTCTTGATGACCTCGGCCCCGGAGCCCTTGGTGCGGGCAAGCAGTTCGGCCTCGGCGTGCGGGCTCCAGCAGGGGTACTTTTCCAGCGGCAGGCCGGCCACGCTGGCGCTGGACCAGATGGGCACCATGCTGTCGCCATGCTCGCCGAGGATCAGGGCCGATACCTGCGTGGGGGGCGCATGGAGGTATCGGGCAAGAAGGCTGCGGAACCGGATGGTGTCCAACAGCGTGCCCAGGCCGAGCACCCGGGTGGCCGGCAGGTCGAGCCGCTGGGCGGCAAGGTAGATGAGGATGTCGACCGGGTTGGAAACGACCAGCACGGTGGCGTCTTCCTTGAGCCCAACCCGGTTCATTTCACCAAGGATGCCCACGAACAGATCGACGTTGCGGTTGACCAGGGCGAGTCGGGTTTCGTCCGGTTTGCGGCGCAGCCCGGCCGTGATGCACACGCAATCGCTGCTGCCGATCTGTTCGTAACCGCCGTGGTAGATCAACTGGTCGGCCGCGGTGGAGGCCCCGTGCAGCAGGTCGAGGGCCTGCCCTTCGGCTGCGTCTTCATTGACGTCGAGCATAGCGATTTCGCGCACCAGCCCGCCCACTTGCAGGGCGAAGCCCGCGCACGAGCCGACCAGTCCGCCGCCGCCGATAATACTGACTTTCATGATTTCTTTCCTGGTAAGTGTTCACGGGGCGGGGGGGGCAGTTTTCCCGGGTACATGCGAAGGAGACAGTCCCCTATTCGCCGCAAACAGTTGGGACCGCCCCCCGCGAACGGTTAATGCAAGGGGTTTGCCGCGTATCCTACCCCGCTTTGACCGCGTCGACAATACCCCCCGCCGAACCGGCCTGCCACTCCATGCGGCGGCACGTGTCCTGGGCAGCGTGTGGTTAGATCGGAGTGTCCCTTTGCACGGTCACGTTAGCTCGATCGTAACCGTTCACGGAAAATGGTCGATCTTATGGCAGCGAGTTACAGAGCGCGCAGACACAGATACCACGTAAACGGAAGACCGGTGTGAGAAGCGCGGGAGCGGAAAGCAAGCGCGCGGACCTACGAGGTATCCGGCACAAGCGAGGGAGCCGGGTCCGAACGGAAGTGCGCTGTCACGGCGGCCACCAGAAATTGGAACACCGAGCGCTGTTGCTGGCCGCATGTC
>PWXP01000457.1 GCA_003561895.1 Planctomycetaceae bacterium
ACTGACCACCGCTCCGGGCCGGGCAAGCCGGCCGGTGGCGAATGGTGGGGGTCGCGGCGGCATGTAGCCAACTGACCACCGCTCCGGGCCGGGCAAGCTGGCCGGTGGCGAATGGTGGGGGTCGCGGCGGCATGTAGCCGACTGACCACCGCTCCGGGCCGGGCAAGCCGGCCGGTGGCGAATGCGGGGGGTTCATTTAGCCCTCAATGGCTGTCGGAATAAATGGCGGTCGCCTCGCGATTGGTTCCTTGACGGCCTGCCTTTTCCGCCGTGCTCCGCTGCCGCCCAGCGGTTGCTTGACAGATTGCGGGGTTTATGGTTGACAGGGGAAATTTGGCGGGGTTATACTATAGAGATACGATTCGGAACCATTCGTAATGTCCCAATTCCCGCCCTCCGGGCGGCCAACACAGAGGTCGAAGCATGAACCTCGTCGGAAAGATTCTTGTGGTGCTCGTCATGCTGATGAGCGTGTTTTTTGCCGCCTTTGCCGTAGCGGTGTATGCGACGCACACGAACTGGATGGAGGTGGTCGACAATCCATCCCCGGGCCCCGGCCAGACTCTCGGACTGCGGCAGCAGTTGGACCAGCGCGAGCAGCGGTTGGAGGAGTTGAACGACCGCCGCAACGCGCTGGCCATGCAGTTGGAAGAGGAGAAGTCGGCGTATGAGCAAGTTCGCGTGAAGCTGGAGAACGAGAAGGAAGAGCTTCGGCGCCAGCGCGATCAGCGCGACGCGGAACTGGCCAAACTGACGCAGGAGCGCCGCGAGGCGATCGCCGCCGTCGACGCTTCCCACCGGGAACTCGCCCGGCTCCGCTCCGACATCGACGAACTGCAAAGCGATAAGCTTGCGGCGCAGGAGCAGCGCGACGAGCACTTCAAGGAAGTGGTTCGGCTGACCGACGAATTGCACGCGGCCGTATTCGAGTTGGAGCAACTGAAAGACACCAACCGAGAGCTTCTCGTCGAGTTGACCGACATGAAGAACAAGATGCGCGCGGCGAATATCGATCCCGATGTCGATACGGCCCTCCCCGTGGTCGAAGGGCTGGTGATGGCCGTCCTGGGCGATGGGCTGGTGGAAATCTCGATCGGCTCGGACGACGGCCTGCATCAAACCCATGAACTTTACGTGTATCGGGTTGGCGGCGGGCGCAGCACGTACGTGGGCAGGGTTGAGGTGATCCGGACCGACGTCGATCGCTCCGTCTGCAGAATCATCGAAGCACAAGGCAATATGGCGAGGGGGGACCGTGTCGCAAGCCAACTCTGATCGATCGCCGTTCGGCGACCAGCCCCAGCAGCACGCTCCGCGGTACCGGAAGCCTCGGCCCGACCTGTACACCATGCTTCTGGTGATCGCCTGGATTGCCATCCTGCTGGCCATCTTGGTGCTGTACTTGGAGTTGAGCGAATACAACTTCGAGTTCACAGCAGCGCGGGCGATGCCGGCCGCCCCGGCTCTCGTGCGCGCCGCGATCCGGAGCGGGACCGCTTGCGAATTCGAGGACGGTTGCCGTGCCCGAAAACCCGACCGCCACGACCGGTGTTGAGTGGGAAGTACTGAGTACTGAGTACTGAGTATTGAGTATTGAGTACCGGGACCGCGCCTGCCAACGATAAACCACCTCCACCTTCCCCTGCCGAGAGCACGGATGCTCGACCGACTGCTGAAGCACATCCGATGCGACCTGGCGGTCGATTTGGGCACCTCCGGCACCCGGATGGCCCTTGCCGGCGCGGGAGTGGTTCTCGATGAGCCCTCGGTGGTGGCGGTGGAAAACGAGACGGGCCAAATTCTTTCCGGCGGCTGCGCGGTGGGCCAGGTGGCGCGGCAAATGCAAGGTCGCACCCCCGAGTCGATCCGCGTGGCGTGCCCCCTGCGCGACGGGGTGATTACCGACTTCACCCTCTGCGAGGCCATGCTCCGCTACTTCCTGCGCAAGGCGCAGCCAGCCGGTCGGAGGCTCCGCCCGCGCGTCCTGGTGGGGGTGCCCGGTTGCATTACCCAGGTCGAAAAACGCGCCGTACTGAACAGTTTCTTCCGGGCGGGGGCCGGGCAGGTGTGGCTGATGCCCCAGGCGAAGGCCGCGGCCATCGGGGCCGGGCTGCCCATTGCCGAGCCGCTGGCCAGCATGGTGTGCGACGTCGGCGGCGGCACCACCGAAGTGGCCGTGATGAGCCTCGCCGACACCGTGGCCGACCGCTCCATCCGCACCGGCGGCGACCGCATGGACCGGGCCGTGGCCGATTACCTCCGCCGCCACTACAGCCTGCGGGTGGGCCTGCCCGCCGCCGAACGGCTCCGCATCGACGCCGGCAGCGCCGCGCTGCTGGAGGAGGAACGGACGGTGGAAATCAGCGGGCTCGACGCCGTCAGCGGTTTGCCGCGCAAGGCGACCGTGGCCAGCGAGGAAATCCGCCAGGCGCTGGCCGAGCCGCTCGAAGAGATCGCCGAAGCGGTGAAGACGACCCTCGACGGCTGCGGGCCCGACTTGGCCGCCGACCTGCTCGACCGCGGCATGGTCCTCTGCGGCGGCGGCGCCCTGCTGCCCGGCATCGACCGCTACCTGCGCGAGCAAACCGGCCTGCCCGTCCGACGCAGCGCCGAGCCGCGGGCCACGGTCGTCAAGGGGCTTTTGATCGCGCTGGAGCAGCGCGACCGCTGGCGGCGGGTCATCGAATCGGGCGAGCAGGACGGCGTGTGAGGCGGCCGGCCGAAACGACCATGTTCACGTAGGATGGACATTCTTGTCCGTCGTGGGGGAGACGGACAGGAATGTCCATCCTACCGGCCCACTGCGGTTTGCGGCGTGGCGGCTTGCGGGCCCGAGGC
>PWXP01000100.1 GCA_003561895.1 Planctomycetaceae bacterium
AGCATATCACGCTAATAGCGTCAACCTTGCCCAAACTTGCATCTAAACAACGAATTCACGATATGGGTAGTGACAAGCGACCTCTCAACTACTTCCCTAACTGGAGGCTAGAGGGCTAACGATTGAGATGAGCGGCGATAGATAAGACTGAAACGAAGTGCAAAGTCTTCAAATCGCCGCACCAACGTAGTGTGTACGCCCAGCATGGGCGTGAACTAATGGGGTGAAAGTCCCCTGTGGGAGAACCAGCCATCCAAATGCTCGAAAGTCATAGGAGCCGAGAGATGGACAACCACTAGTTTAAGGCAAGGGCGTTTCCGCGAGGAAGGGTCTGAAGGAAGCCAGCGGCAAAAGTGCGAGCCGACGTAGGCGCAGACTTCCCGAAGGGTACAGAAACGTCATAGAAGGCCGAGTTCCTAGGGCGAGTTGGCACAACACAACGTAGGCGCAGACTTCCCGAAGGGTAGCCTTTTGGTTCAGGGGATACGGTAAATGACGCGGCGGTGCACCGACAGTTCACGTTCTTATCTGGGGAGGTCTGCCTTCAAGGCAACTTTGGAGGCTAAGGGAGCCTGATTGAGGTCTGGCAGGAAACAGCCAGGTAGCCACAGAACCCTACGGTCATCAAAGCGGCCCGCCGGTTGGCAACAACCGACGCCAGAGGCAGAAGTCAGCCGAGGCCATAGTAGCCAAACGCTGGTCTGTAATGGGCCGGACAAGGTGAAGGGCCGAACTTAACCAAAACAAAGGAGGAGCCATGACAAACTCAGCCGATTTGATGAACCCGTATGGGGGAGAACCGGACTGGCGTGGAACCATGCAGCCAGCCTTAGAGACGAATCTGATGGAGCGAGTACTCGACTCAGAGAACCTGCACCGAGCGTGGAAGCAAGTGAAGTCCAATCAAGGTGCCCCCGGCATTGACGGGATGGTGCTGGACGACTTTGCCGCCTACGCTCGGCTTCACTGGGCCGAGATTCGCCAATCCTTACGAGATGGACGCTACCGCCCCTCTCCTGTGCGACGGGTCATAATCCCCAAGCCAGGGGGGAAGGGCGAGCGCTTATTGGGAGTGCCCACAGTCCTAGACCTGGTGATCCAACAAGCCATCTCACAAGTGCTGACGCCAATGTTTGACCCGGAGTTTTCCGAGTTTAGCTTTGGCTGTCGCCCCAAACGCAGTGCCCACGGCGCGATTAAACAGGTGAAGGAATACGTCAAGCAAGGATATCGTGTGGTGGTGGATTTGGACTTGGAAAAGTTCTTTGACACCGTGAACCACGATGTTTTGATGGCGAGGGTCGCCCGCAAGGTGCGGGATAAGACCTTGCTAGGCTTGATAGGTCGATACCTGCGAGCCGGGGTGATGGTCGAGGGTGTGGTTCAGACAACGGAGTGGGGAACACCGCAAGGGTCGCCCCTGTCGCCGTTGCTAGCCAACATCCTGCTGGATGACCTCGACCAGGAGTTGGAGCGCCGAGGCCACCGTTTTGCTCGCTATGTGGATGATGTGGTCATTTTGGTCAAATCATCCCGAGCTGGCAGGCGAGTGTTCGCGTCAGCGTTGCGCAGCAATAGGCGAGTGTGACTCGTTATCTGACCCAGGTGTTGCGACTGAAGGTGAATCCGCAGAAAAGCCGGGTATGCCGGATTGAGCGATTAGAGTACCTGAGCTTTACGTTTCAGGGGATTCGCATTGTTTGGTCTGAACGTGCCTTCCAAGACTTTAAGCACCGGTTGCGGGGGTTGACCTCGCGGCGGTGGCGAGTGTCGATGGAATACCGGCTGAAGCGGATAAGCCTCTATCTGCGGGGCTGGATGGGCTACTTTGGGATCTCCCAGCGGTATGGGCCAATTCCCGAGTTAGATGGGTGGCTGAGGCGTCGAATTCGGATGTGTTACTGGAAACAGTGGCGCAGACCAAGGACGCGCATTGGCAACCTGCTCAAACTGGGAACCCCGAGACAACATGCCTTCTCGACGGGCTTAAGCCGTAAGGGTTATTGGCGGTTGTCGCGGACATTGGCGACGCAGACAGGGATGACCAATGAGTGGTTAGCACAGCAGGGATTGCTCTCGATTCGTGACCTCTGGATGAAAGCCCAGGGTTACGATGAGAAGCCTGCCAATTCGTCTAGCAGTTAGGTTGAGAACCGCCCATTGCGGAGCCGCACGATGGGTGGTGTGGGAGGGGGGATTCGTGAGGATTCTCCCTATCCCGATTAGGCGGCTTTAGCGACTATAGGGTTGCTCCAGACTCAAGCCGGAGAGGACTTGGTAGTGCTTCACGTTAAAAGTGCAGAGGGTTGCACTACGCCCAACGGCACAGGCCGCAATTAAGGCATCAATCAAACCCACCTTGTGAGACAGATGATAGGCCGTAAAGTCAGATAATGCACGGGCACAGTCAGTTTCGGTCGGCCAAACAATGGTTAGTGGCGCTACAAGCTGTAGGACTTTACGCACCTGCTGCTTATTCTGGGCATCCTGAATCAATTCCATAACCACAAAGCCGGGAATGCTTGGCAGTGCTGGGACAGAGGCAAACCAAGCCAGGGCTGGTGCATACCCCCGCTGAATATCGATCATGACATCGGTATCGACAAGGTACATTCGCTACCTAAGCCCGCTCACGGTGTTCAGCTTGGCCACGCAACCTGCGGGCGTGCTCTTGGCTGTCAGCAATATCAGGTCGAGAGTTGATCACCCCGATGCTTTCCCAGTAGGCGACTAGCTCAACCCCTGTTTTGGGAGGGTTTTGTAGAAAAGGGCGAAAGGAGAGAACGCGAAGAATATACTCTGATAGAGGCAATTTAAGCTGGGATGCCTCAGCA
>PWXP01000021.1 GCA_003561895.1 Planctomycetaceae bacterium
ATAGGCTTCCAGCCTGTCTTTTCCGGCGACAGGCTGGAAGCCTATCCCACGCAATTCGGTAGGTTATTGGGTTACGACGGCTTACCGCGCACTTTTATTGGACAACTGCAACAGACTGTCCTACGTTTTTCTTAATGGGTTGTACGTTGGAGAAGCTCGGGCGGCCCTCGGTCGCAGCGTGTTAATCCGATTGCGCCGCTGCGCTGAGCTTGCCGCATGCCGGGCTGCCCCGGGGGCGGGGTTCTCCTGCGTAGCACCGAGAGTTCGAGGCCAAAGCGAATGAGCGATTTCAGAGCCAGCACACTCTTTCCCACCGCAGCGCTGATGGCGTCCGTCTCGCTCAGTGCCGCTTGGCTGGCCGGCTGGCCGTTGGGAGCCGGCGCCTGGCCCGGGCGCGCCGTCTGGCTGGCCTCGGTATGCCTTCCGGCGGGTATGATCGCCGCCATCTGGACTGTTCGGACAAGGCGCGCCCGCCACCAGTTCGAGCAGTATGTTGCGGCGCTGTGTACCGTCTCTGCCCAGGACGGGAAGCCCGCGCCCGACTGCGCCCGGCTTCCGCCGCTCGCGCCGGGGCACCCCTGGCGCCCCTTGGCCGAACGGATCGGCGCGGCCTTCCAGGAATACCGCGGCCGGCTTCAGGACGTCGAACACAGCCGCGCAGCGCTGGAGATCCGATGCGGCCGGGCGACCGCCCAATATGAGAAGATCAAGAGCATCTTCGCAAATCTGGCCGAGCCGATCCTCGCCATTGACGATTACACCGAAGTGGTGCTGACCAATGCGAGTGCCGAAAACCTGTTCACCGCCGGCGCCGGCGAGAAGCCGGAGACCCGCGCCCTGGGGCAGTTGGTGCGCTGCGAAAAGCTGGTCGAGCTTCTCACCGCGACGGCCCAGCGTAAGACCCCCGGCGACCGCAGCGACGAGGTGGAGATGGTCGACGGGGCCGGCAACACGCGCTGGTTTCGGGTGACTGCCACGAAGCTCGACGGCCGGGGCGCGGACCGCTGCCATCCCGACCTTTCGGCGGGCGGGGTGGTGGCCGTGCTCCGCGACATCGGCGATCACAAGGCCCTTCAGAAACGCAATGCCGAGTTCGTCTCGGCCGTCAGCCACGAGATGAAGACCCCGCTGGCCGGCATCAAGGCGTACGTCGAACTGCTGGCCGACGGCGACGCCGAAGACGAGGAAACCCGCGAGGAGTTCCTCGACATCATCAACACCCAGGCCGACCGGCTCCAACGGCTGGTCGAGAACCTGTTGAACATCGCCCGGATTGAGGCGGGGGTCGTCCAAGTGAACAAGGCCCACCAGTCGCTCAACGAACTCCTCGAGGAAGCGCTGCACGTCGTGCGGCCTTCCGCCGAGGCCAAGCAGATCGAACTGGCGGGGGAACTCAGCCCCTTGTATCTCGGTGTCCTGGCCGATCGCGACACGCTGCTGCAGGCGGCCATCAACCTGCTCTCGAACGCGGTCAAATACACCCCGCCGGGCGGCAAAGTGACCCTGCGCAGCAGATGCGACGACCAGGAGGCCCGCTTCGAAGTGCAGGACACCGGCGTGGGCCTTGCGCCCGAGGATTGCCGGCGGGTGTTCGACAAGTTCTACCGCGTGAACAAGGACAAACAAATGGCGCCCGGAACCGGACTCGGCCTGCCCCTGGCCAAGCACATTGTCGAGGACGTGCACCGCGGGCGGCTAAGCGTCGAGAGCAAGGTGGGCGAGGGCAGCACCTTCGCCGCAATCCTGCCGGGCGCCGGGCAAATGACGACCACAAGCCGCGGGGCTAAGGCGGCTGCCAACAGCTAGCGGGCGCCTGCCCCCCTTCACCAGTTTCCTCCGAAGGATTCCCACCATGTCAAAACGCGTCCTGCTGTGCGACGACGAGATTCACATCCTCCGCGCCGCCGAGTTCAAAATCAAGCGCGCCGGCTACGGCGTCCGGACCGCCGGCGACGGCGAGGAGGCCTGGCAACTTATTCAGGATCAGGTGCCCGACCTGCTCATCACCGACTGCCAGATGCCGCGGCTCGACGGAGTGCGGCTCGTACGCCGCATGCGGAACGACCACCGAACGGCAAATGTTCCGGTGCTCATGCTGACGGCAAAGGGCTACGAACTCAACCACGAGGACCTGGCCTCCGAACTCGACGTGATCGACGTCATCGCCAAACCGTTCAGCCCCCGCGAACTGCTCAAGCGCGTCGACGCCGTCCTGGCCGAAGCAACGGCGGAAAGCGCGGTTTAGCACGGAGTCCTCCCATGAACCTGCCGACGGAAGTGTTCGAAGACGTGGTGGTCGTCCATCCCCCGGAGGAACTCGGCGGCGACCAAAGCGACGTCTTCGCCGACCATGTTTCCGACATGGGCCACCGCAACGTCGTGCTGGACCTCGATGATACCGAGACGCTCGACAGCAAGGGGCTGGAAGCCGTTCTCGAGACGCAGGACCGGCTCCGCGCCCGAGGCGGCAACGTGAAGCTGGCCACCACGAACCCGGTGAACCGCAAGATACTCGAAATCTCCCGGCTCGACCAGCAGCTCGAACTGTTCGACAGCGTGGTCGACGCCGTGAAAAGCTTCCGCTGACGCCGTGGGACAGGCTTCCAGCCTGTCAGCAATGCCGTAGGACAGGCTTCCAGCCTGTCAGCAATGCCGTAGGACAGGCTTCCAGCCTGTCAGCAATGCCGTGGGATAGGCTTCCAGCCTGTCAGCAATGCCGTAGGATAGGCTTCCAGCCTGTCAGCAATGCCGTGGGATAGGCTTCCAGCCTGTCAGCAATGCCGTAGGACAGGCTTCCAGCCTGTCAGCAATGCCGTGGGATAGGCTTCCAGCC
>PWXP01000321.1 GCA_003561895.1 Planctomycetaceae bacterium
GAATCACCCCGGTGCGCCAGCGCAGTTGGTGCTGGCTCAGCACGTGGGTACGCACAATGAACCGGGGCAGCAACCCCTCCGGCAAAATCGGATACTCGTAGCGAAAGTTGAGGCACTGGGCCAGGTCAAACTCGGCAGCGGCAGCGGGCTGCTGCTTGTCCAGCAGGTCGGGAATCAGGTAGCGATGCTCGTCATCTTGAAAGCGAAAGCACAGCTCGAACTTGCGCATCAGCTCCAGCAAAAAGCCGTGGCGCTCGGGCGGGTAGTTTTGGCTGTCCAAGTGGCGGCCCAGGCAGGCGGCTTCCATTTCGCCCTTGGCATGGGCCAGCTCGTCAGCGTTGAGCAGGGTGTAGATGCCGCTGGTGACCCAGTAGGGGTTGAGCACGTGGGTATCGCGCAGGCGGGGGTCGTCTTTGTAGTTGAGGGCAATGCCGAGGCTGTGGAGGTGGACAGCGAGGGAGTCTTGCGCCCCATAGTCAGTCTCGCCATCGGTTTTGCACAATTCCCGGTACTGCTCGAAGGAAATGTAGTTCTGGGCCATGGCCGACAGCCGATCTTTGATCGCCACCCAACTGGCGGGGAAAGGATCGCGCAGGTGCTCCAGGGCGTCGGTCTCTCGCTCGATGGCGGCCCGGAGCTGGTCAATGCCAAACCCGGTTTCACAGTCGGTTTGCAGGAAGCCGCGAATGTTGGGGAATTTTTGCTGCAATGCGCCCCGGTTGACATCGAACGGGTGCTCCTGAATTTTGTTGAGCACCACCAGCACGGGGGAGCTGCCGCCAAAGCTCTGGATAAGTTCGAGCCAGTACTCGGCATCAGCATCTTCATGCCCCTGACGACCGTTGAGCACTAGCAGGTACAGGCTGCGCTCGGTGAGAAAGAACTGGTGGGTCGAGTGCATGATCTCTTGCCCACCGAAGTCCCACACATGGAGAGTGATGTCTTCTGAATTATTGAGCTGGATGGGCCATTGGGTAATTTGTATACCTTCAGTTTTGGCAGATTTTGGGTCAAAGCACTGGCAAATCAATCGATTGACTAAGGATGTCTTACCCACCGCCCCAAAGCCTACCAGAATCATCTTGGCTTCATTCAGTGGGATATTCTTCGACAACAACTTAAAATAGTAGTTAAGAATATCGTGTGGATTAGCCGCTGTTGCTCCATCACGAACGTCTTTCCAGGCGGGACCAAGAATTTCCGCAGGTAGGCCGAGCTTTTCATTGCCGTGCAAATAAAGCTCTGTCAGATTAGCGAGTTTCCTTAGGCTCTCTGGAATCGACGTCAGTTGATTTTGATCGAGGGCAAGCTCTTTTAAGTTAGAGAGGTTGCCAAGGCTCTTCGGAACCGACGTCAGCTGATTTTTAGAAAGGTAAAGCCGAGTCAGATTGGTGAGTTTCCCTAGATCCTCCAGAATTGCCGTCAGTTGATTTTGATAGAGATCAAGCTCTGTTAGATGGTTGAGTTGGCCCAGGCTCTTTGGAATAAGTGTCAGTTGATTCTTGGCGAGATCAAAACCCGTCAGATTAGCAAGTTGACCTAGGCTATCGGGGAGTACCATCAGTTGATTTTGGGAGAGGTAAAGACGAGTTAAGTTGGCGAGATTGCCGAGGCTGTCGGGAAGGGCCATCAGTTGATTTTGGGAAAGGGAAAGCTCCGATAAATTGGTGAGGCTACCCAGGCTATCAGGAATCGTCACAAGTTGATTTTGATCGAGATAAAGCCAAGTCAAACTAGCTAAGCTACCAAGGTTATCAGGAATCGCCGTTAGTTGATTTTTACCGAGGACAAGCAACCTCAATTTGGTTAGTTTACTGAAGCTATCGGGGAGCGCCGTCAGTTTATTCTGGTCGAGGTAAAGCCAAGTTAAGTTGACGAGGTTGCCGAAACTATCGGGAAGTATCTTTAGTTGATTTTGATCGAGGTAAAGCCAAGTTAAGTTGACGAGGTTGCCGAAGCTATCGGGGAGCACCGTCAATTGATTTTGGTCGAGGGAAAGCACCGTCAAGTTAGTGAGGTTGCCGAAGCTATCGGGGAGCACCGTCAATTGATTTCTGTGGAGAACAAGCAACCTCAAATTCGTGAGGTTGCCGAGGCTATCAGGGAGCGCCATCAGTTGATTTTCGGAGAGGTAAAGCACCGTCAAATTGGTGAGATTGCCGAGGCTATCAGGGAGTACCGTCAGCCCTAGGCCCGATAAATCAAGCTCAGTTGCCCTACTTTCTAATGCGTGCTGAATTCGTTGTTCTATATCAGTTAGGAGGCCTGGGGCAGCTTCCGCCAGGGCGATCGCATCCACCTCCACCCCCAACACCCCAACGATCGCCCTCACACTCTCCCCCCTCACCCGCTTCCCCCGCTCCGGGTGAAACAACCGGCTCACCGTATCCGCACTCACCCCTGCCCGCTCGGCGATCGCCGCAAACGTCCACCCCCGTTCCGCCTTCGCCTGCTGAAGCAGCCTCACCCCCTCTGGACTGGCCAAAAAACCGCGCGATTGAGCTGCCATAGTCTTAGTCAGTGAAAAATCCTCTGCTCCAAGGGTAGCCCCCATCGCAGAAACCGGGCTTGCTTGCCGCCATCCCTTGCCTCAGCCCCAGACAACTGGTTTCTAGCGCCCGACCTCGCCGTAGGGTGTGTCGCGGCCCCAGCCACCCCAGCCCTCAGCCGAACCCTCTCCCTGGGCCGTAACGCACCGCTCACCCATAGCATTGACTATGATGAGCATAGCTATCATTTGCCTAGGAGCGCAGCTATGGAAACCATTGCAATTCAGGTCGATGGGGCGATCGCCAAAGCATACCGAGAAGCCGCCCCCGCCGAACAGCA
>PWXP01000432.1 GCA_003561895.1 Planctomycetaceae bacterium
GCGCCACAGCGCCGGGCGGTTCACACGTCGCAAAGCATCACCGCTTCCCGGAGCGACTCCAGCGGGTCGCGCGTCGGGATGAACTCCTGGCCGACGAACCCGTCGTAGTCGACCTCGAGCAACGCCTTCATGCAGGGGGGGAAGTTGATCTCCTGCCCCTCGTCGGGCTCGTTGCGGTCGGGATTGCCCGCAACGTGGATGTGGCCCAGCAGATCGCGGTACTCGTGGATGCGGCGGATCAGGTCGCCGTTCATAATCTGCACGTGGTACAGGTCGAACAGCAGTTTCATGTGGGGCGAGCCGACGGCGCGGCAGATGGCGGCGCAATAGTCGATGTCGTCGCCGTGGTAGCCCGGGTGGCCCTTCATCGGGTGCGTATCGTCGCGCGTGTTGAGTTGTTCGAGGCACAGCGTGATGCCCTTTTCCTCGGCGTGGCCGATGACCTTCTTCAGGCCGACCACGCAGTTGGCCATCCCTTCGGCGTCGTCGATGACGGGGGACGACGGGTCCTTCGGGTCGAGGTACTTGTAGCCGGTAAAGCAGATCACGCGCTCATAGCCGTACTCGGCGGCGTCGTCGATCGCCTTGCGCGTGGCCTTGATGACCCGCTCGTGATGGTCGGGATTGTTGAACCCGTACATGAACGGGGGGTCCGGCGCCATGTCGATCTGCGTGATGGCGTTGGTCAGCCCGAAACGCTTGAGCGTGGGATAATCGGCGGCGCCGACCAGTTCGATGGACGTGACGCCCAGGCGCCTGGCGATCCGGCACATTTCGGCCATATCCCAGTGGGGTTCGAAGCACCACTGGACGACGGACTGCTTGATGCGGCCCTTTCGCACGGCGGTGTCGTCGTCCTTGGCAAAGATGGACGGCACGCCGGCCGCCAGCGCGGCGGCGCCCGCCGCGCCGCGCAGGAGGTTTCGACGTGTTATGCTCGAAGACGTTGTGACCTGGGGTGATTGAGTCATGGGGGAGTACCTCGTGATGGGTGTAAGCGGTTGTAGTACCTCATCCCTAATTATATGCCGCAAAGGGGCACGCCGTCCAGCGGCCCGGGCTTACGCGATCAGCGAGCGGTAGTAGTCAATGGATCGGCGGAGTCCCTCCTTGAAGCCGACCTGCGGTTCGTAGCCGAGCATTTGGCGGGCGAGGGTGATGTCGGCCAGGCTTTCGCGCACGTCGCCGGCGCGCGGCGGGTCGTGCCGCGGCGGAACACGAGTGCCCAGCAGGTCGTTGATCGAGGTCAGGAGAGTGAGCAGGCTGAACTGGCTGCCGTTGGCCACGTTCAGCACGCGTCCGGCCACCTGCGGGGCGTCGGCGGCCAATAAGTTGGCGTGGACCACGTCGGCCACGAAGGTGAAATCGCGCGACTGCCGGCCATCGCCATAGATGACCGGCTGCCCGCCGGAAAGGATGGCGGTGATAAACCGTGGGATGACCGCGGCGTACTCGCTTTTGGGGTCCTGGCGGGGGCCGAATACGTTGAAGTATCGCAGGGCCACGGTCTCCAGCCCGTAGGTGGCCGTGAACGCCCTGCAGTAGTACTCGGCGGCCAGCTTGGCGGCCGCATAGGGCGAGAGGGGGGCCGGCAGGTCGGTTTCCCGCTTGCTGGCGGTCGGCTGGTCGCCGTAGGCACTGCTCGAAGCGGCGTAGACCACGCGGCGGACGCCCGCGGTCCGGGCCGCGTCCAATAGGGTAACCGTGCCGGTCACGCATGCGGCGTTGGTGGCGAGGGGAAAGTCGACGCTACGGGGCACCGAAGCCAGGGCCGCCTGGTGAAACACGCACTCGGCGCCCTCAACGGCTTCAGCCACGGCCACCGAGTCGAGCAGATCGGCTTCGAAGAATTGAATGCGGTCGCGGAACGACGCCATGTTGCCACAGCGCCCCGTGCTCAGGTTGTCGAGCACGCGCACCGTATGACCGCGCTCCACCAGAGCGGCGGTGATGTGGGAGCCGATAAAACCGGCGCCCCCGGTCACCAGATAAATAGCCATTGGACTCGATTCCTCGTGGTTGGGGCGGGCCGCCTAGCCCGAGGCCCGAATGACGAACAGAAGGATCACTCCAGCAACGACTGCCGCGGCGATGGCAATGGACCAGTTCAGCCATGCCCGGGCGGCGCGTGCCTGGCGGCGCTCCTCCTCGAGTTCCCGTTCGCGGCGACGCTCGAGGCTGTCGTCGTAGCGGACTCGGAATGGGGCGTTACAGAAAGGGCAGAGGGCATCCTGGCCGATCATCTCCTCCGGCGTCTCCAGCACATGCCCGCTGGGGCACGGAATGTGCAAAACCTTGGGGCCGGCTGGGGTCAATTCGGGTGGTGCTTCGGCCTGCGTAGGGGTCGCTTCACCAAGGCGCGAAAAGTCCGGCGCGGTGTGCAACGCCGGGAAGGCCGCCTTGGCGGAGGGCGCCAACTCGCTCCCCGCGGCGGTTTCCTCCTGGGAAAGCCCCTCAGACGGCTCGGCCCCGGTAGGCGGGGGGATCAGCATAGGAACGCCGCATTCGGGGCACTGGCACTGCTGCCTCGCCTGCGACTCCTCGGCCTGGAGGAGGTGGCCTTGGGGGCATGTGAATTGAAAAGCCATGGCAATTTCCGTGTTTGCATTGGGCCAATACCCGAATACCTTATTATGCCTCCGAAAGGGTGCGGCGTCCAACACCCCCCCGCGCAACTTGACACCCACCGAGCCATCGCCTACCATGAAGTTTTCGTCGGCGTAACCGTTCACGGGCCAGCCGGGGGCTGGCCTTTTTTCGGCCAACAGACGCTGTTTTCAGGGAAAGACGATAGCCGAAAAATGGCCCCGTCCCCTTACCGGCCGAATCGCGTTATCCACGAGGGGTATATTCTCCCCCGCGGGAATTCAGACAGTCCCCCGTGAACGGCTCTTCGCCCCCAACTTCCAAGGAGCGATCCTCATGGCAACGGATACCGAACCGAACGTGGGCCTGCGGGGCACACTAGCCGCAGAGTTGGACGATTTGGCCGACTCGATGCCGGACCGCAACGGGCAGGTCGATCAGCCTCGGATTGAGCGGGCGGTTCGGGAAATACTGCTGGCCATCGGCGAGGACCCGGATCGGGAGGGGCTGCGGGAGACCCCCGCGCGGGTCGCCCGAATGTACCACGAGCTGTTTACCGGCCTGCACGAAGACCCGACTGCCCACCTGCGAAAGTTCTTCTCCGACACGTGTGACGAGGTGGTGCTGGTGCGCGACATCAGCTTCAACAGCATGTGCGAGCACCACATGCTGCCGTTCATGGGAAAGGCGCATATCGGCTATTTGCCGGGCGACCGCGTGGTGGGGCTCAGCAAGCTCGCCCGCGTGGTCGACAGCGTCGCCCGGCGTCCTCAGGTTCAGGAACGCATGACCGAGCAGATTGCCGACCTGCTGGAGCGGCAACTACGTGCCAAGGGTGTGGCGGTGGTCATCGAGGCCGTGCACACGTGCATGACCATCCGCGGCATTCGGCGGCCGGGCAGTGTCTGCGTCACCTCGGCGATGAAGGGGTGCTTCCGCAACCGGGCATCGAGCCGGGCGGAAATCATGACGCTCATGTACGGCGACCGGCGGTAGCCCCTCATGGAGCCACACGAGGCGCAACGCGACATTATCCTGGACGACCTCCGCGGACTGGTCCGCGGCGAGGTGCTCGGCGATCCCGTTTACCGGCAGCTTTACACCAGCGACGGGAGCATCTTCGAAATCCGCCCCCTGGCCGTCGTCCGGCCGCGCAATACGGCCGACGTCGTCGCGTGCGTGCAGTATGCGGGTGAGAAGGACATTCCGGTCCACGCCCGCGGCTCGGGCAGCGGCGTGGCGGGCGAATCGCTCGGGCCGGGACTGGTGCTCGACTTTTCGAAGTTCCTCCGGCGCGTCCTCGATGCCGATGCCGAGCAGGTGCGCGTGCAGCCGGGGGTCGTCCACGAGCGGCTGAACGCCCAGCTTCACCGCGCCGGACACATCTTCGGCCCCGACCCGAGCAACACCCAGGTGACCACCATCGGCGGCGTGCTTGCCGTCAACGCTGCGGGCAGCCGCTGGCCCCGCTACGGCGCCGCCTGCGAGAATGTCCTCAGCATGCAAGTGGTTACCGCCGCCGGCGAGATTGTGGAGTTCGGCCGCGAGCCGCTGGGCGAGCCGGGTGGAAACGCCGACGACTCGAGCAAATCCGAGCTGGTTCGACGGCTTGCGGCCCTACTGGGTGAGCGGGCCGAAGTGATCGGCAGGCACAGCCCAAAAGCGCCCATGCACCGGTGCGGTTACAATCTTCGGGGCGTGTTGGGGGGCGATGGTCTGGACCTGCCCCGGCTGCTCTGCGGTTCGGAGGGCACGCTGGCGCTGATCACCGAGGCGACGCTTCGCATCAAGCCGCTGCCCCGGTATCGGGGGGTCGCCCTGCTGCTGTTCGACAGCGTAGACAAGGCGGCGCGCGCGGTGCAGCAGATCCTGCCGCAGCGGCCGACGGCGTGCGACCTGATGGACCGGCGTCACCTGAGCCTGGCGCGCGAGACCGAGGTCCGGTTCGACCTGCTCATCCCCGCCCGAACCGAGGCGATCCTGCTGGTCGAGCAGGAAGGCGAGGATCGGAACGACGCGCGGACCCGGCTCGAGCGGCTCGTCGATCAGCTCCGCGACGAGCAGCGGATGGCGTTCGACGCCCGGCTGGCCTTCGACCCCGACGATTTCGACCTCTACTGGCGGCTGGCCACCAAGGTTCAGCCGGCGCTGTTCCAGGTTCGGGGTCCTGCGCGGCCGGTGCCGGTGGTGGAAGACATCGCCGTTCCGCCGGAGATCTTGCCGGAGTTTCTGGTGCGGGTACAGAACGTGCTGAAACGGCGACAGGTGACCGCGTCGATCTTCAGCCACGCAGCCCAAGGGCAACTGCACGTGCAGCCGTTCCTCGACGTGTTCGACGCGTCCGACATCGACCGGATGCGCGGTCTGGCCGAGGACCTGTATGAAGAGGTGTTCGAGGTGGGGGGCACCATCAGCGGCGAGCATGGCGCCGGTCTTGCCCGAACCGCGTTCCTCCGCCGGCAGGTGGGCCCCTTGTACGACGTGTTCCGGGAGGTGAAGGCGATCTTCGACCCGCGGAACCTGCTGAACCCGGGCAAGATCGTCGGCGACGATCCCGACCTGCTGACCCGGCACCTGCGCCGGCCGGTCGAGCCGGCCCTGCCGGACCCGGCGGCGGCGGCGGGCCCCGACGCGCCGCCGATGCGCGATCTGGTGGAACTGCAACTCGACTGGCACCCGTCGGAAGTGGCCGCGCCGGCGGCCGATTGCACCCGGTGCGGCACGTGCCGCACCCAGTCGCCCGACGTGCGGATGTGCCCCCTGTTCCGCATCGCGCCCTCCGAGGAGGCGTCGCCCCGGGCGAAAGCGAACCTGATTTGCGGGCTGCTGAGCGGGCAACTGGAATTGAACACGTTGAGCAGCGAGCGGTTCAAGCAGGTGGCCGATCTGTGCTACTACTGCCACATGTGCCGCCTGGAGTGCCCGGCGCACGTCGATATTCCGCGGCTGGTCCGCGAGAGCGAGGGGGCCTATGTGGCGGCGAACGGGCTGTCGATGTCCGACTGGATCATGACCCGGCTCGACACCCTCGACGCGCTGGCGGGGCTGGTGAGCCCCGCGGCCAACTGGGCGCTTTCGAATCGGCTGATGCGCTGGATCGGCGAGAAGACCCTCGGCATCGCGCAGGGGCGGAAGCTGCCGCGAGTGACCTCCCGGCCGTACCTCCGCCGGGCCGCCCGCCGGCGGCTGACGCGCCCCTCGCGCCGCGCGGAAAGCAAGGTGGCCTATTTCGTCGACCTGTATGCCAACCATCATGACCCCCAGTTGGCCGAAGCCCTGGTCGCCATCCTGGAACACAACGGCGTTTCTGTTTACGTGCCGCCGGGGCAGCGGCAGGCCGGTATGCCGGCCATCGCGTGCGGGGCGCTCGACCGGGCGCGCCGGCTGGCGCAGCGGAACGTGATCGTCTTCGCCGAGGCCGTTCGGCAGGGCTACCACGTGGTGGCCACCGAGCCGGCCGCAGCCTTGTGCCTGGCACGCGAGTACCCGCAACTGTTCGACGACGAAGACGCCCGCCTGGTGGCCGCCCACAGCAGCGAGGCGTGTACTTTCCTCTGGCGCATGCACCGCGAAGCCCGCCTCCGGCTCGACTTCAAACCCGTCCACGCCACGCTCGGCTACCATACCCCGTGCCACCTCGCGGCCCTGCAGGTGGGCACCCCGGGCGAGAACCTGCTCCGGCTGATTCCCGGCCTGCGGGTGCACCACGTCGAGGAAGGCTGCTCCGGCATGGCCGGCACCTTCGGCTTGCAGCACCGGAACTACCGCACGAGTTTGCGGGCGGGTTGGCGCCTGATTTCCCGGCTGCGCGATCCGGTGCTCCAGGCCGGCACGACCGAATGCAGCACGTGCAAGGTACAAATGGAACAGGGGACCACCAAGCCCACCATCCATCCGATCAAAGTGCTCGCCCTGGCCTACGGCCTGATGCCGGGGGTCGAGAAACTGCTGAAATCGCCATGCAAGGAGTTGATCGTCACGTGAAAGTCCGCATGTTGTTGTTCGCCGGGGCTCGCGAACTTGCGGGTTCCGGCGCCGTCGAGTTGGACCTGCCGGAGCCGGCAACGGTTGCCGACCTGCGGTCGGCCCTGGCCGCCCAGTGCCCCGCCCTGGGGGCAATTCTCGACCGGTCCGCCGTGGCCGTCGACGGCCGGTACGCCGGCCCTTCCGACCCCGTCGTGCCCGGGGCGAAAGTGGCCCTTATCCCGCCGGTTAGCGGAGGATAGAATACCATAGTGCCACTGGCGGACGTAGGATGGACATTCCTGTCCGTCGCATCAAAGATGGACAGGAATATCCACCCTACCGGCCGGTTACTTCCCCCGCTCGCCTTGCAGCATGATCCAACTGACTCGTACGCCGATCGATCCGGAGCGCGTCCGGGCGGCCGTTCAGTCGCCGGCGGCCGGCGCCGTGGTCCTGTTCCTGGGCACCGTGCGCGAGTGGACCGGCCAGAGGCGCACCGTGGCGCTCACCTACGAAGCCTATGCCGACATGGCCCGCGACCAACTCGCCCAACTCGCCGCTGAAGCCCGGGCGCGGTGGCCGTTGACCGGCTGCGCCGTGGAACACCGCCTGGGGCGGGTGGAACTGGGCGAGGCGAGCGTGGCCATCGCCGTCAGCGCGGCGCACCGGCGCGCGGCGTTCGAAGGGGGCCAGTGGCTGATCGACCGCATCAAGGAAGTCGTGCCCATCTGGAAGCAGGAGCAATATGCCGACGGGGCGACCGAGTGGGTCCACCGCGACACCGCCTGCGACGACTGAACCCATGACCATGCAACCCGTGTCCCTCGCCGAATCTGAGCTGCCGAGCGCCCTGGTCGACCGGATGGGACGCCGGCACACCGACCTGCGCCTCTCGGTGACCGATCGTTGCAACCTGCGCTGCGCCTATTGCATGCCGCCGGCCGGCGTGGCGTTCCGGCCCCATGAGGAAATCCTCACCTACGAAGAGATTGCCCGCTTCGTGCTCGCCGCCGCGGAACTGGGCCTTCGGCGCGTCCGCCTCACCGGTGGCGAGCCGCTGGTGCGCCGGGGCGTGGTGGACCTGGTCCGGATGATCGCCGGCATCTCCGGCATCGACGAAGTGGCCATGACCACCAACGCCGTGCTGCTGGCCCCGCTGGCCGAACCGCTCTACGAGGCGGGCCTGCGGCGCCTCAACGTGAGCCTCGACACGGTCGACCGGCAGCAGTACCGCCGCCTGACGCGCCGCGACGAGCTGCCCCGCGCCCTGGCCGGCATCGCCGCGGCCCGGCGTGCCGGGTTTCGGAGCATCAAGCTCAACGCGCTGGCGATCCGCGGGTTCAGCGAGGCGCAAGTGGTGCCGCTCGCCCGGTTCGCGCGCCGGGAGGGCCTGGAACTGCGGCTGATCGAATACATGCCCACGGCGGCGAACAGCGGCGCCTCGGCCCGCCAGGAACCGGTGGCCGGCCCCATCGCCTGTCACGTGTCCGACGAACTGCCCCGACCGGCGCCGTTGGGTTCCCCGGCGGCCGGTGACCGGCACTGGTCCTCCGCGCAGGTGCTCCCCGGCGACGAGGTCCTGCGGATCGTTGCCGCCGAGTACGGCCCGCTCGAACCGGTGGCCGCCGACCGCCCGGGCGCGCCGGCCACGGCGTACCGCTACGGCGACGGCGGCGGCGTGGTGGGTATCATTCGATCGGTCACGGCGCCGTTCTGTGGCGCCTGCACCCGGCTCCGTCTCACGGCCGACGGCAAGTTGCGCAACTGCCTCTTTGACCAGGCCGCCTGGGACGTGCGCCGCGCCCTGCGCTCCGACGAGGGGTACGCGCGGCTTCAAGAGATTCTTCGCCGGTCGGTCGATCGCAAACACCCGTTGCGCGGCGCCAGCCACGGAAACCTCATCGCCACGGACCGGCCGATGCACCAAATCGGAGGCTGAACCGCGTGAGGGATGCACCTTGGTATCGCGACGGGCTCCGTTTCCGGTGTATCGGTTGCGGAAGCTGCTGCACGGGGGCGCCGGGGTACGTTTGGGTCACCCCTGCCGAAATTGCCACCATGGCCGCCGCGCTCGACGTGGACGAGACGCAATTCGGCAAAAGGTACGTGCGCCAGGTGGGCGATCGATACAGCCTGATCGAGTTGCCCGGCGGCGATTGTGTCTTCTTCGACCCCGGCGTGCGCACCTGCCGGCTCTACCGGTACCGCCCGCGCCAATGCCGAACCTGGCCGTTCTGGCCGTCGAACCTTCATTCGGCCGAAACCTTCAACGAGGTGGCCCGCTCCTGCCCCGGCGCCGGGCGGGGGCGGCTCCATACGCCGGAAGAGATCGACCGGCAGCGCGACGTGGTGCGCGTATAGCGGCCTTGCCGGGATTATTCATGGCTCTTCCGTCCCCCGCTTTTCTTCTCCGGCGCCCCATCCGCCGCGCGCTTGTCGCCCGCATTCCCACCATGCTTCTCGATTCAGAACGGTATGTCGTCGTCCCAATCGAACGGTTCATCCGCTTCAGAACCTTCGTCCGACAGCCCGGCAGCGAACTCGCTGAGTTGGCGCTCGAGGTCGGCGCACTTGTCGGCCAGGTCGGGGCGGGCCTCGCTGACCGCGTGCAGTTCCTCGCAAAACCGCTCGATGACCGGCTCGACCAGCGCCGAACCTCCTTCCCGCAGCGCCGCTCGCAAGTTGCCGAAGTGGCGGTTCAGCGATTCCATGTAGGGCCTCGTCTCGGCCGACTCCTTCAGGTCCACCCCGAGTTCGGCCACGTACGCGCCAATGCCGAATACCCGGACCGACAGCGGTTCCGGCCCCGGGACATCGCCCGAAAAGGTGCGCTCCCACACGGAATCGGCCATGGGGCTATCGGCCGTGGCGGCTTCGCCCTCCGCCTGACGCTCGGCCTGCTCTTTCTTCAACTCTTCGTCGCGCTCGCGATTCCACGCCTCGAACTCGCGCTCTGCCTCCTCCCACGCTTCGCGCGTCGGGTGGAGGCTGAACGGGTAATCGTCGTCCATGTTGCACCCGTCGAGGTTCCAGAATATGGGGCCGAAGTCCGAATCCTCCGCCAGCATCTGGCACAAGGGGCAGTCGGGGTCGATCACCGCCTCGTTGCCGGAGGCGGTCATGGGAATCCGCATCCGTTCATCATCGATCACCTCGGCGGGCGGGCGCCCGCGGAGGTCGTCGAAGTCGGGCGTGGTGAGCCATTCGTGCCGGACCTGTTCGAGCCGGGCGATTTCGTCGGCCGGTGCGGGGAGGGGGGGCGCCGATGCGTCTCCGGACTCCGGCTCGACCACCCGCCGCCAGCAGTTCCAGATCAAATGGCGCACCATCTCGTAGTACAGCACAGCCTCGTGCGTGCCGCACGGGCCGAAACGGAACGCCGCCGACTCCCGGCTCAGCCCCGGGGGGCAGGCTCGGAACATCGACCATTGATCGCAGCGGCTCTGCAGATCGCGGTCGATATGCTCCTTGCCGGCCAGGAGCACCTCGCGGGGCGATTGGCCGCGAAGGTCGTCGCGAGGGGTCATCATCCACCGGGCGTGGATTTCGGCCACGGCGTCCTCGGCGTCCACGTCCTCCGGGTCGACGCGATCGGGGTCCGTAAGACGGTCGGCCAACTCGACCAGCGTCCAGCCGGGCGGCGGGGTCCAGTCGGCCGGCGCCCCTCCCTCGCCCCGCGCGGCGCAACACTGCTCGACGATGAACGGGCACACTTCGCCATAGAGCACCTTGCGGAAGTCGAGCGGGCCGGCGGCCAGCCGTTTCTTGCGTCGCTCGTCGGCCTGGACCTGCCAATCGGCGGCGTGGTGGCGGAACTTCCAGTCGTCGGCCACGTGGAACGACACGCTGGGGGCACTTGGGTGGCGGCTGTCGGCGTGGCGGTACTGCACCCGTCCCGAGGGGCTTGGCGAAGAGTACGTCGACTCGGCCACCACGAGCCGCGCGCCCAGGTCGATCACACACACGCCCGCGTCGTACGGTTCGTCGCACACGCCGCGCGACCATCCGGCGAACGGGCCACCCTCGTAGGGCTCGACGAATCGGGCCAGCGCGGCTTCGAGTTCCTCGATCGTCTCCGGATCGACCGAAAGCGCCGCCACCACGTCGTCGAGGAAGCTCCCGTGCGGCCGGCCGTGGATCGCGCGGTGTGGGTCGAGAATGGTCATGGTTACTTGACTCATGGTGAGTTCCATTCTGCACTTTAGGAGATCTTTGTGAACCTGAGTGAAATTGGTCTTGCGTAAAAGGGCGGCTCTCCCGATGCTTCTGTTTTTCCCGTAAGGAAGCACCAAATCAGGAGAGCCACCGATGGCCA
>PWXP01000280.1 GCA_003561895.1 Planctomycetaceae bacterium
GTGCCGTCGCTGTCGATGCCGATGCTCTCGTCGTTGACGAAGAACTCGACTTGCGCCACCGGGTAGGTGCCCTCGGCTTCCGCGGTTACCAGCACGGTGCCGGAAACGGTTGCCGGCACGGCCAGTTGCACCGTGGGCGGGCTGTCTTCGGGGAGCGGGCTTTCGACAAAGTTACCGGCCCAGCCGAGCGGCTCCCAGTATCCGTCGGGGTCGTTCAGGGTGGTCAGGCCGTTTTCGCCGTCCTGCGCCTCGGCGGCGTCGATCAATGCCTGGCGGATGGCGTAGACGCCCGCCGCATCGGTCGCTCGGCCATGCTGCGCGATGTGCAGCGCCGCCAGCCCGGCGGCGTGCGGTGCGGCCATGCTGGTTCCGCTCATGGTGTAATAGCCGCCGTCCTTATACGTCGAGCGAATGTAGACGCCCGGCAGAATCAGGTCGATGGCCCGGCCCGGCGAGTTCACCGGATTGCCGGCCACGACGTGGGCGCTGTAGTTGCTGAAGCTGGCGAAGGAGTCGTCGGGACCATACCAGGTGCTTCCCCCCAGCCCGCCCGGCTGCCCGTCGGTATCGACCATGGCGGAAATGGCGGCGACCTCGGGGAAGGAGGCAGGGAAGGTGTCGTCGGAGTTCCCGAAGACGCCGTCGGCCCCATAGACATCGCGCGCCCCGTTCCCTGCGGCGACGATATAGACCACCCCCTTGGCCACGCTGTTTTGGATGGCCGTGTGCAGCGCGGAACTGTAGCCGGACGCGCCCAGGCTCATGTTGGCGATTTCGATGGTCGAGGCGTTTTGAGTCACCCAGTCGACGCCGGCGATCACGTCGGAAAGGTAGCCGGAGCCGCTGGAATCGAGCACCTTCACGCCCCAGAGCCTCGCGCCGGGCGCCACGCCGACCACGCCGATGCCGTTGTCCAGCGCGGCGGTCGTGCCGGCCACGTGCGTGCCGTGCCCGTGGTCGTCGTTGTAGTTGTCGTCCTGCCGCTGGCGGAGCCAGGGTCCGGTCACCACGGAGTAGAACCGCCGGCCGCCCACCACGTTCAAGTCGGGATGGGTCACGTCGATGCCCGTGTCGATAATCGCAATATCGACGTCGACGCGCTGGTCGATGCCGTTGATACTGGCGATCGGATTCTGCAGGGTGCCGATCCGCTCGACTCCGGTCGGCGTGGACTGGCTGGCCAGGTAGACGACCGTATCGAGTTCGACGTGGCTGACCCGCGGATCCCGTTGGAGCGCGGCCAGGGCCGGGGCGGGAAGCTGCGCGGAGAAGCCCCGCACGGCGTCCTGGAACACGTGGCCCAACTCGCCGTTGAGGCTGCCGACAACCTCCTGGGCCACGGCTCGGGTATCGGACAGGTTGTCGTTGAGCATAACGATCACCCGCTCCATGGGTTCAAGCGCCGCCTGCGGCAACAGGCCGACCGCACTGAGCAGGAGCCGGTTTTCCAAAGGTTCCACGGATAAACGTCGTCGAATCATCGTAAATCTCCTTGTGAGAAGCGGTTAATCATGAGTACACTATTCACCATCGCATGCGCGTGCCGCGCAGCTCGTCGACTGCCGAAATGAGCCACGCCCCGGGCAGCAGGAAACCGGTATAGAGGCTGTACGCCGGCACGACGCGCAGCAGTTCCATGCGGTCGTCGTGGAACGACACGAACCACGCCGCGGCGGTCAGTTGAACGAGCAGCAGCGCCCCGTAAAGCCCGAACACCAAGGGAAGGTATCCGCCCGAGGCAACAAGTGCCATTCCGAACCCCAGCCCGAAGTAGTGCGTCAGAGGCAACAGCGTCGTATCGAGTGCCAGGGTGGCCACAAGCCATCCGGCCAGCCGCGGCGAAAGCAGGCCGGGGTCGCGCCACGCCCGCCGCGCAAACTTGCACAGCACCTGCATGACGCCGCGGGTCCAGCGGTAGCGCTGGCTGACCAGCGCAAAGTGCGTATCGGGCGCTTTGGTGAGAGAAATCGCCCCGGGCTCGTACACGATCCTGCCGCCGAGAGAGAGGATGGCCAGTGCGAGGTCGAAATCCTCGGCAAATGTATCTCCCTCGAAGGGTCCCGCGACGGCCCGGGGCGCGCCCGAGTCGTTCTTGTCCGAATAACGCAACCACACCTCCTCCAGCACCGAGCGGCGAAACATGCCGATCGAGCCCGGCACAATCAGCACCGTGCCGAACAGCCCTTGCCCCGTGCGGACCGTGCCGTTGCCGATGAGGTACTCCAATCCTTGCAGGCGGGTGAGCAGCCGGTCGCGATTGCGAACCCGCATCTGCCCGGCGATTGCCGCGACGCCGGGGTCGGCCATCCGCGCCACGAGCGCGCGGAGTGCTTGCGGGCACACGCGGCAATCGGCGTCGATGCAAAGGATCAGCTCCCCGGTCGACCGCCGAAACGCCAGGTTCAGGGCGCTCCACTTGCCGCCGTTGGGCTTGTCGACCACGCGCACGGTGCAACCGCCGTGCCGCCCCTCGAACCGGCGGGCCCGCCGGAGCGTGTCGTCGGTCGAACCGTCGTTGACCACAATGACTTCGTACCGGGGGTAGTCGAGTCGGATTAGCGAATGCAAAGCGGCCTCGATCGTCGCGTTTTCGTTGTAGCTGGGCACGAAGACGGAAACGAACGGCCACCCACAATGACCGGGGAGGTCTCCATGGTGCTGCCGGCGGCGCGCCGCAAAGGCGAAGAGCAACAGGGCGCACCACCGGCAGCTCAAAAGGAAGGCCACCACAGCCAGGACCGTCGCCGCAACGCCGTACATCCCGCTCCCGCGCGAGCCGCGCCCGGCGACTTCCGGGCCGTTGATGACCCGAAATACCAGCAGCGACAA
>PWXP01000649.1 GCA_003561895.1 Planctomycetaceae bacterium
TACTCGCCGCGTGCCGTTTTTGCGCTTTTGTAGGATGGACATTCTTGTCCGTCTTCGCTATGACGGGCTCGAAAGCCCATCCTACGGAAATGCGCAGTTTTAGCCCGCGGCGAGTATAGTACGAGGTGTGGCAGGGATGGTACAAAACCCGACCGGTCGCTTGCAGCCCGACCAGAAGCCCGATGCCCCCAACGCGCGCCCTCAGGCCAGCACGGCCGCCGTCGCCGCGGCGGCCGCCAGCAGCGATGCCAGCCAGAGTTTCACACCTTGCCCGCCGTCACCAGCCGCGCGAAATGGCCAAACGAGCGGTCGTAGGTGCGTTCCGCGCTATTGGGGAAGCAGCATCCGGGCAACTGCCGGCTGCGCAGGTGATATTGGAGGCACTCGCAGCAAACCCCCTTGCGGCTGCACGGTTCGTAGCTGCAATTGCAGAAGTCCAGGTTCTCTTGTTTATGACATTCCATGGAAAAATCCTCAAAGCACGTTGGAGTTCGTAGGGGTGGTTCGGGATGTGCTTCAGTGGCCCGAAATCGACCACAGGGGTTGAGCCGTAGTGCTCGGCGGCCAGTCGGACCACACGTTCCACCGCACGAGCGGATTGAGTAGGCTCCCCGTCCTTGGAGTAGTACTGCTCGGCATAATCGAGGTAGTTGGCGGCCAATTCGACGACGGTGTAGTCGCCCGCAGCCTTGGTCGATGCGCTATACGCTGCCTGCGGGGTTTCGAGCTTGGCGATCTCCTCGGCGTAGCGTTTCCGGCTTTTTCCGTGCCGTACTTGCCGAGGTAGATTCGGTTGCCCTTGATCTGGACGATGGCCTGACCGCTCGCCTTGTGGAGGCGGTATTTCGGAACTCGGCCGTTTCGAGAAGGGGTAGTCTGGGGGGTAGTTCTTGTCATCGGGAAGTACTCCTTGAAAACAGGCGGGTCGAAAAGGGGTAGTACTACCCCCTTTCTTGCTTGTCTTAAGGCCGCACTGCCGACCGCCGGAAGGTATCCTAAGTCCTGGATTCAGCTTGGTTTACGTTGAGTGGGCGCACGAAGATTCGAACTTCGGACCTCATCCTTATCAGGGATGCGCTCTAACCGACTGAGCTATGCGCCCTGCGCGCGGCAGGCGACGTTGCGCCAATTATGGGATTCTACCATTTCGGGTCCCGTTGTCAAATCCCCCCGCCTCATTCCGCATTCGATCCGCTCTTTCGAGTGGGAGCCCGAATAATCCGTCTAATCGGAAGAAAGGGCACAATCGGATCATGTTTCGGGCTTGGTGGCGCCGAAAATCTATGAGGATTTTGGCCCCGTCGGCAGGTCGCCTGTTCGCTTGGGGGTTTTGGGAAATGTGGGTATTCTTGAAGAGGAGTTTTAGGATGAAACGGTTTCACTTTGCTGCGTGTGCCAGTGCGACGATGTGCATTGCCCTGGCAACCGCGCTGACAGGCCAAGCCCTCGCCAACCCAACGGCGGTTCAGGCGTTGCGTCTTTCCCCGGTCCAAAAGGGGGTAGACTACACACGTCCCTCGGTGGAGGAGGCGGCCCGCTGCAAAATCGAGTCGCGAAAGGTGGAAGGGGGGGGCTCGGCATGGGTGGTCTCGGACCCCAATGGAATTGTCTTGCGAATGTTCGTCGATACGAACGGCAACAACTCCGTCGATCAATGGCGCTATTACAAGGACGGGGTGGAGGTCTACCGCGACATCGACTCGACGTTCAACCAGAAGGCCGATCAGTTTCGCTGGTTCCACACCGGTGGTACCCGCTGGGGCATCGACCGGAACGAGGATGGGGTAGTCGATTCGTGGAAGCAGATTTCGGCGGAAGAGGTGACCGCCGAGGTGGTGGCCGCACTCGCCCAGGCCGATACCGCCCGCTTCCAACGGTTGGTGCTTACCGACGCCGAACTCCGTTCGCTGGGGCTCGGCCCGGACCGCGCCGAAAAACTTGCCGAGAAACTCGACGGCATTCAGCGCCGTTTCCAGGCGGTGGCCTCGGAGCAGCGGGCGATTACCGAAGAGACGAAATGGCTTCAGTTCAGCGGTACCCGGCCGGGCATCGTCCCTGTCGGCACCGAGGGCTCGACCAAGGACGTCGAGGTATACGAAAATGTGGTGGCGGTGGTGGAAACGGGGGGGCAGGCCGACCAGGTGTATATTGGGGCCCTCGTCCGGGTGGATTCGGTATGGCGGGTGATTGACGTACCCCAGATCGCTACCGACGACGCAAGCGCCGTCGCGTCACGGGGTTTTTTCTTCCGGCCGGCCGGTCTTCAGCGCGAGATTCACTCCGGCGGCCCCAGTGAGCAAATGCAGGAATTGCTCACCAAGTTGGAAAGGCTGGATCGTCAGGCCGCCGACGCGGTGACCGAGCAAGCGCAGGCCGACTACACCCTGCAACGGGCGGAATTGATCGAAGGCATTGCCCAAAACGCCGACACGCCGCAGGATCAAGTGATGTGGCTGCGGCAGCTAGCAGATATGATCAGTGCGGCGGTGCAGATGGGGCATTCCCCCGACGGCGCCCAACGGCTCGAAGACCTTTACAAACGCTTTGCTGAGGAGGGGGCCGACAACGACATCTTGGCCTATATCCGATTCCGCCAATATACGGCCGAGTACGGTTTGGCGCTCCAGGAGCCCCGGGCGAACTTCCAGGCGGTCCAGGAAAAATGGCTGGAGAACCTGGAGCAGTTCGTCAACGAGTACCCCACGGCGAGCGACGCCGCCGAGGCCATGCTCCAATTGGGTATGGCCCACGAGTTCGCCGGCGAGGAGGAGGACGCCAAGCGATGGTTCGGCCGCGTGGTCCGCGAGTTCTCCGACTCTCCGGGAGCGGCCAAGGCGGCCGGTGCACGACGCAGGCTCGATTCCGTGGGCAAACCACTTGAGTTCCGGGGCCGAAGCCCCGCCGGTGAGGTGATCGACCTGGCCAAATACCGCGGCAAAGTGATGCTCATTCAGTATTGGGCCACTTGGTGCGAGCCGTGCAAGGCCGACATGTCCATCATCAAGGACCTTGTTACTCGACACAGCCCGCACTTCGGAGTAATTGGGGTCAGCCTCGACCATAGTGTCAAGGACTTGGCCGAGTACGTGAAGCAGGAGGGCCTGAACTGGCCGCAGATCCACGAGGACGGCGGGCTCGACAGCCGACCGGCCAACCAACTCGGAATCCTGACGGTTCCCACGATGATTCTCGTCGACCAGCAGGGTCGGGTGGTGCGCCGGAACATCCAGACCAGCGAACTCGATCGCGAAGTCCGGCGGTTGCTCACCACCAAGGCGGCCGGTCAGCCGGGGGCGCAACGCTAGCGCCACATGCGGCCGGGTTTCGCCGGGCACGGTCGCTTACCGGGATGCAGATGTTGAAACCCCGCCCAGAAGGGCGGGGTTTCTCTTTTTGTGACCGTTCACGGTCCGGACGGGGACTGGCCCATTTTCGCGGCGAATAGGGGGTTCTCCACGAGGAATACCTGCTCCGTCGCGAAAATTGGGACAGTCGCCCGTGAACGGTTCCCTTTTTTATCTCGAAACATGGCATTGGCTCAAACGGCAATGTCTTGTAATATCTGCAAAATCGCTGGAGCGACTGCGTGGGAGACCGCCCCGGGAAGCCGTAAACTTCGCCGACGTGAATCGGCGCAATCCTTTGCGCAGAAGCAAGTTACGCATCGAACCTCGACAGGAGGTGGACGCACGAGCGTGGTTGGCACGGGAATCGCGAAGCTACCCGCAGCATGATACGAGCATCGCGTTCCCTCTTGCACGGACGGTCTTTCTGATGAACACGATTACGCAATTCCCCCTGCTTTTGTTAGTCTTCCCCACTCTGGTGCTGGGCCTGTTCAGCGCCGCGTTCGCGCGTGTAGGTGCCGGTTCGACCCGGCAGGCCCTCTCGCATGGCCTCTTTCTTGGTTGTCTGCCGATGGTTGCCGCCGCAACCGTGGTATCGTTCAGCGTAGGGCCCGGCTCCTGGCTCGCTTCAGCGTCGACCTTTGCGGTGATGGTGTTGAGCGCCACGGCAGACACCCGCCGTTCGCGCGAGGCTGGTGCCCTGTAGGGGCCGCAGCCGGTCGAACTCGTGCCGTTGACGTGGACATGCCGATACCGCACTCGAAAATACGCTACGACCAGAAGTATCTGCAAAATCCGAAAAAAACTTCCGGTCGGTGCAATCAGCAACCGAAACCTATTACTAGGCAGCATTCATGGACATCGGCGTTGCTCTGAGGGGGGCAATCCCGCGAATGTGTCCCCAGCTTCAGCGAGCTGGGGGTCCTCTCGACACAGTCCGGTGGATTCCATTGCTGGTCCTGCGAGCGTAAACGAAGTTCTCGCGACGAAACGACTGCAAGCCCGGCCGTCACCCGCGCTGATGGTCTTGTTCACCGCCAAGGATCCTTCCGCGTGAGGGCCTTGCGCAAGTGACCTTGCGGTCGAATCGTGCGAGGGGACCCCAGAAGGAGGGAAGACATGCGACGTTTCGTAAGTGGATGGATGATCGTGGCGACAATGGCGGCTTTCGCCTCAATGGCGTGGGCCGACAGTCAAGAGGTGGCAGAGGAGATCTCCCAAGTGCTCCGCCGGAGCGGGAAGATGCAGAACTACCGGATTGGGGTGAAGTATCAGGAAGGGACGGCGTGGTTGATCGGCACCGTTGCCAGTGAGGAGCAATTGACCACGGCCCTGAACTTGGTGATGCAGTCCCCGAACGTCGACCGCTTGGTGAATAACCTGTCGATTTCGGGTTCGGGCTCCCAGCAGGAGAGCCGCACCTCACTTCGGGGGGTTGCGGCATGCGACACCGCTGCCGAGCCGCCGGGCGAGGCTTCAACGGACGCGGCTTCCCGCAGACTGACTACGTCGGAACGGCTCCAGCGGGCCATCGAAAGCCGCTTCGGCGATGCAGACCCCCAACCAGCCGGTAACCCTGAAGTCCCGCCCGAGGTGAACCGGGCCGACCGTGTTCCCTCGTCGTTTGAGCCGGTAGCGGCGCAGCCGACGCTTGCAGCGGATTCCGCGGCCGCGCAGTCGACCGCAGCCACCTCGTCGGCCGCAGCCACCTCGTCCGCCGCGCAGTCGGCCGCAGCCCAGCCGTCCGCCGCGCAGCCCGCCCCGATGCAGCACCAGCACCACCCACGGGTGGCCCAGCGGCCGGTTCCGGCGGCGTACACGCAGCCGAACGCCGGAGCGATGGCGCCGCAGGGCATGGCGCCGCAGAACATGGCGCCGCAGGGCATGGCCCCGGGCGGCCCGCAGCCGATGTATACGGCGAGGGCGGCGGGCGGCGTGGCGCCGGCCCGCTACGATACGCCTCGCTTGCCCAACTACGCTTGGCCGAGCTACGCGCCGTATCCGAATTACGCGGCATTGACCTATCCCAAGCAGTATTCACCGACGGCTTGGCCGTATATCGGGCCGTTCTATCCGTATCCGCAGGTACCGCTGGGGTGGCGGAAGGTCAGCCTGGAATGGGACAACGGTTGGTGGATGCTCGACTTCAAGGACCGCTAGATTCGCCAAGAGGACGATGCTACGGCTCGCAGAGCCCTTGCCCGGGGTGCCCGGGCAGGGGCTCTTTTCGTTCTCCGGCCCGGAATTTCGGGAATTATCGTCAGAAGCCGGAATACCCGCAAGTTCTTCCCAGATTCACACGATAATATGAGTAGTCATGGTTCGGGCGAAGGTTTTGAAACGCCCATGTCGTGGTTTAGGGGGGGCGCGTTGGGCCATGCGGGTACCGGCGCCCTTCGGGTCCGCCAATTACCGATTCATGTGAGGATTCACGGATGTCGAGAAACGCCACTGCCATCGTCGGCTTTGTTGTGCTGGCGGGTCTTTTCTCTGTCAGCGGGTGCCATTCCGCCCAGGGGTTCAATGTCGGGCTGATCGGATACCCGATTCCCTTGTCGCCCTTTTTCCAGGACCGCCTGGAAGACAACTTTCACTATCAGAAGCGGTATGCTCGCGTGCCGATCATGGGCCCGATCACTGCCGGGCCGCACCGGGCGCTCGATCCGCCGTCGGAGGACCAGGTGATGCGTGCCTTGGAGAAGGCGCGGCCCGTCCAGGGAGGGCTGCCGTTGTTGCACGAAGTGCAGCGGAACGACGTGCGGATCATCATCGAGCCGATTGCCGACTACGTCGACCCGCCCCGGGTGTACCCGCTGATCGGGCCGGCCCAGTTGCATCATGCGCACTACAAGTGCATCATTTACTTCACCGAGGTCACCCGGGTAGGCTGGCCCATTCCCTACACCACCCAGGAAGAGGTGCAGGAAGTGATCTACATCGACAAGAATCACCTGCACTTGGTCGGAAACATCGACGGCGGTCCGGGCAGCAATTATTACTAGCCCTCCCGCCCGATCCCGACTGCGCGAACCGAAACCCCAGCGCCGCATCCGACAGCCGGCGCTGGGGTTTTTTCCTTGGCCACCGTGGGGGCCAGTGCCCCATTGGGGTGTAAACGCTTTCCATAGCCGTTCACAGGCCGAGCAGCCCCCGGCCGAAGGGGACAGTCCCATTTTCGCAGCCGAATAGCGTTATCTACGAGAGATACCTTTTCCGCCGCGAAAATTGGGGCAGTCCCCTGTGAACGGTTGCGGCTTCCCGTAATTGGGCGGGGGCACCTTGCCGACCCGGCATCCGTGGCGATACAATATACATTCACAATCAGTAACCGTCACGGGCCGGCCGAAGGGGGCAGTCTCCCGTGAACGGTTACCACAATGACATAGTGGGCAATTGCGGACGGGTCAGTGCGGCACCGGATTGCCGCTTCAGGACGCTGGAAAAGAGGATGAGGCATGGCTTCCTGCGGTACATGGCTGAAGAAGCGGCGCGCATGGCTGCAACCGCTGGCCGCGCTGGCGCTGCTCGGCGCGGGGGGTTGGGCGGTGGCAAGCCCGGCCGAGGACCAGTACGCCGTGGCCGCCGGGCATTATGCCCGGAACCTCTGGAAACTCGCCGCCGAAGAGTTCGAGGTTTTTCTCCAGGAATACCCCGACCACCCCCGCGCCAACCAGAGCGTCTTCTTTCTGGGCGAGGCCCTGCTGCAGACGGGCGCCACGGAAGAGGCCCTGGCCCGCTTCCGCGAGTACCTCCAGCGCGAGCCCGACGGCCCCTATGCCGGCCCCGCGCTGTTCCGCGCCGGCGAGTCGGCCTATCTGCTTGGGATGACCGAGGCGGCCCGGGCCGACCTGCAACGATTCACCACCGCGCACCCGGACGAGCGGCTCAACGCCTTTGCGATACCCTACCTGGGCGACCTTGCCATGGGCGAGGACGAGTTCGAGACGGCCGCCGAACGCTTTCGCGAGGGGCTGAAACGGTTTCCCGACGGCCCACTGGCCGACGACTGCCGCTACGGGCTTGCCCGGGCGCTGGAGCGACGCGGGCAGCCGGAGGAAGCCGAGAAGCTCTACACGCAGGTGGCCGCCAACCTCGACAGTCCGCTGGCCGACGATGCCCGGTTTCACCTGGGGGTCTTGCAGTTTCTCAGTGGGCGGCACGAGACGGCCCTCGGCACGTTGGAGACCCTTGAGGGCGAGTTCCCCGACAGTCCTCGAATCCCCAAGGCCCGCCTGACGCGCGGCTGGGCGCTGATGAAGCTGAATCGGCCGGACGAGGCGCTCGAATGGTTCGAAGGTATTGCCGATGACGCCGAGGTCGGCGCGGAAGCCCGCTACTGGACCGGCCTCGCCCAGCGGGAGCAGCGCCGGTGGGAGCGTGCCGCTGAGACGCTCCTGGCGGCGGCCGAGATCGACCCGGAGCATCCGCTGCTTGCGGCGATTCACTTCTATGCGGGCGATTCGCTCATGCAAGCCGGCGACGCCGCGGGCGCGGCCGAGCAGTTCGAACGCGTCGTCGCCTTGGGGGAGGAGGACAACGAGTGGCTCGACCACGCAACCAGCGGCCGGATCCGGTTGGCCCTCCAAGCCGGCGAACACGAATTCGTCGAGCAGGAAGCAAGCCGCTTCCGCGACACGTTCCCGGACAGCCCCCTACAAGCGCAGGTCACCCGCATGCTCGCCCGCTCCCGGGTCGAGCAGCGAAAGTTCGCCGAGGCCTCCGACCTGCTGGAACCGATGGTCGTGGACCGGCCCGAGGATCCGAGGGCGCTGGAGGACCGCTATCTGCTGGCTGCGGCACAGGAGGGATTGCGCCGGTTTGACGACGCGCTGCACACGTTGGCTCCCGTGCTCGAACAGGCCGAGGGAAGACTGAAGTCCGACGCGCAGCTCGTTGCGGGTTCGTCGCTGTTGGCCCTCCGGCGCTACGCGGATGCGGTGGCCCCGCTCGAGGCGCACCTGGCGGGCGATCCGAAAGGCGAGGCGGCCGCCCGGGGCCAAGGGGCATTGGCCATCGCGTACGCGCGAACCGACCGGTTGAAGGAAAGCAAGGCACTTTTCGCGGAAATGCTCCAGGGCCGGCCCGACCCCGCGCTGCTGCCGCCGGTGGTCGAGCAACTTGCCGAAGCGGCCTATGCCGCCGACGCCCTCGCGTGGTCGGCCGGCCTGTTCGATTGGCTCAGCCGCCAGGGCGGAACCCCGGAGTACCACCGGAAAGGGCTCTCCGGCGCCGCATGGAGCCGGTATAAGATGGAGGAACTCGGCGAAGCGGCCGCCCTGTTCGCGCAACTGCTCGAAGCCGATCCACCCGCCGCCATGGCCGCCGAAGCGCTGCTCGCCCGGGGCCGCATTCTCCAGGATCAAAGTCAACTCGATGCCGCCCTGGCCATGTACGATCAGGTCATTGAAAAGCACGGCAAGTCGAAGGAATATCCTCTGGCCCTGCTGGCCGCCGCACGGCTGCGCCGCCAGCTCGATCAGCACCGGCAGGCGGCCGATCTCTACGAGCGGCTCGCCGGCGAGTTCCCGGAACTGCCCGAACGCGATGCCGTGCTCTACGAGTGGTCGTGGGTCCTCTTCGACCAGGAGGACCTCGGCGCGTCGAACGCGCTGCTTGCCGAGTTGCGAGCGGAGTATCCGGAAAGTCGATACTGGGCCGATGCCACCTATCGGCTGGCCGCCCGGGAATTCCAGGCGAGAAACTATACGGTCGCCACGGAACGATGCGAAGAGATTCTCGATGCGGCCGGCCAAGGCCATACCCGGGAACACGCCCTCTATCTGCTCGCCCGGATTGCCGCCGTCGAGGCCGAGCGGGACGGCAGGTGGCCGTCGGTGCGCGCTCGTTTCGACCGCTTGCTTGCGGAGTTTCCGCAAACCCCGATGCGTCTGGTGGCCGAGTTCTGGATTGCCGAGGCGCTCTACCGCGAGGGGGAGTATCAAGAGTCGCTCGAGCAGTTCGACCGGTTGGCCCAGCACACGCAGGGCCGAACCGGCGACTGGGTGGCGATGATTCCTTTGCGGCGCGCCCAACTGCTGGCGCACCAGCGGAAGTGGAATGAAGCGTACGCCCTTGCCTCCAAGCTCGCCGAGGAGTTCGCGGGGTTCGCTCAGCAGTACGAGGCCGATTATGTGATCGGCCGGTCCCTGGCCGCGCTGGCCGACTTTGAAGGGGCGCGCGAGGCGTACCAGCGGGTCATTCGCTCCGAGCACGGTGCGCGGACGGAAACCGCGGCGATGGCCCAGTGGATGATCGGCGAGACCTATTTCCACCAAAAGCAGTACGACGTGGCGATGCGGGAGTACCTCCGTGTGGCCCGCCTCTATGCCTACCCGAACTGGCAAGCAGCCGCGCTGCTGCAAGGCGCCCGCTGCCGGGAGCTGCTGGGCGAGCCGCGGGAGGCGGCCCAGCTCTATGCGGAAGTGATTGAGGAATATGCCGACACCCCCTATGCCGAAAAGGCACAAGAGCGGCTCGAGGCCGGGCGGTCCGGCCGAACCGGAACGCCGTCGCCCTCGGCCCCAACCAACTAGGAGGACAGAACCCCGTGGAATCGAAGAATAGGACGTGCCCATCGCGAGCGGCTGCCTTCCGGGTGCACAAGCTGGCCCTGCTATTGCTCATGGTTGCCGTGGCCGCCGGCCCGGCCATGGCCCAGCCGGCCCCCGTCGAGGAGCCCGCTGAACCGGCTATTCGCATGGAGGACCCCGGCGGGGCCGCTCCCGGGGCCGGACCCGACACCGATGCCGCGCCTGCCGAAACGGCCGAGCCGGCCATCCCGACGCAGAATCTGTGGCAGATTGTTGCTCAGGGCGGGCCGCTGATGATCCCCATCGTCTTTTGCTCGCTGCTGCTGGTCGCGGTGGTCCTGGAGCGGGCCATCAGCCTGCGCCGGGGGCGGATCGTCCCCGCGCCGTTTACCAAGCGGTTCCTTCAGCAGCTTCGCGACGGCGAACTGGACCGCGACCGCGCCCTGGAACTGTGCCAGGAAAACGGCAGCCCGGTAGCCGAAGTGCTCTCCGCGGCAGTCCGAAAATGGGGTCGCGCCGCCGTCGAGGTCGAACAGGCCATTATCGACGCCGGCGAGCGGGTTACCAACGGCCTGCGCCGCTACCTGCGCGTGCTCAACGGCATTGCCACCGTGGCGCCGCTGCTCGGACTGTTGGGAACCGTCGTGGGAATGATCCAAGCGTTCAACGAGATCGCCTACGCCGACCCCGCCGGGCGGGCCCACACCGTCGCCACCGGAATCAGCCAGGCGCTGCTCACCACCGCCGCCGGGCTCAGCGTGGCTATCCCCGCTTTGATCTGCTACCTGTTCTTCGTCAGCCGCGTCGACCGGCTGATCATCGACATCGACGCCATGGGACAGGAACTCGTCGGCGTGATCGCCGCCGACGAGAACGACAGCCGCAAGCCGAGCACCTCGGGCTCCTCGAAGCGAAGCGGACGACGAGATTCCGCCGCCTAAAACAACCACCAACCACCAACCAGCAACCACGAACCAGCAACCA
>PWXP01000597.1 GCA_003561895.1 Planctomycetaceae bacterium
TACTCGCCGCGGGCTAAAACTGCGCATTTCCGTAGGATGGGCTTTCGAGCCCGTCATAGCGAAGACGGACAAGAATGTCCATCCTACAAAAGCGCAAAAACGGCACGCGGCGAGTATAGCAACGGGACTTGGCCCGGCAACGGAACGCGGCCTCCATCCTACAGGCAATGTGCAGCCCGCCACAGCGCTTATGCTAGTAGTTGTTTGCACGGGCCGCTGGAAAACTGGCGGACGTAGCGCGGCACGGCGTAGCCGGGAAGCCGCGCGCGGAGTGCCGCCACGAGCGCGTACCCCTCGCCCTGGGGCACTTCGAAGTGGGCCGCTCCGGCCACCCGGTCCAACTGGTGCAAATAATAGGGGATGACCCGCAGATCGATCAGCCGCTCGAACAACGCCGCCAAAGCCTCGACCGAGTCGTTCACCCCGCGCAGCAGGACCGACTGGCTGAGCACCGGCACTCCGGCGTCGACTAGTTGGCCCAGCGCCCCGGCCGCGGCACCGTCGATTTCCGCCGCATGATTCGCCTGAACCACCACCATCGCGGCAAGGCCGGTCCCCCGAAGCCACTCTGTGAGTTCCGGCCCGACCCGTTGCGGGACAACGATGGGAAGCCGGGTATGAACGCGAATCCTGCGAAGATGGGGAACCGCCGCAAGCCGCTGTGCAAGTACCCCTAGTTCCGCGTCGGAAAGGGTAAGCGGATCGCCGCCGCTGAGGATTACTTCGCGAATCGACCGGTCGCGGGCAAGCTGTTCGAGGGCCGGTTGCCAGTCGCCGGCCGCGGCCGTGCCGGACTGGAACGGAAAATGCCGCCGGAAGCAGTACCGGCAATGGACGCCGCAACGCGAGGCTGCTACCATGAGGGATCGGCCCGGGTACGTTTGCAGCAGCCCGGGGCCGCACGCTCCGCCGACCTCCCCCACCGGATCGGTGGAGAAGCCGGGGACAGCGGCCAGTTCGTCCGGGTGGGGCAGAACCTGCCGCAGGATTGGGTCCTGTGCGTCGCCGTGGCCTATACGTTTCAGCAAGGTGCGCGGCACGAGCATCGGGAACCGCCGGGCCGGCTCCGCGGCGGCGGCGGCGGCCGGGTCGAGCCCGAGCAGCCGGCACAGTTCGCCGGGCGAGCGGAGGGCGCCGGCCAGGGCGCCCTGCCAGCCGGCGGCCGTGCGCGGCGCCGTGGTGAAATCGGAACGTTCATCGACCCAAAAAGTTGCCATGACGGCAACATCGTACCATAACCCTTCCCATCCCACAAAGCGTTACGGAATCCGAAATCGTGGCTAGTTACAACACCAGCGAGTTCCGCAAGGGACTGAAAGTTCAGATCGACGGCGACCCGTACCTGATGCTCGAGTGCAATTTCGTCAAGCCGGGCAAGGGGCAGGCCATGTACAAGTGCCGCCTGCGAAACCTCGTGCGCAACACGGTCCTCGACCGCACCTGGAAGAGCGGCGACTCGCTCGAAGCGGCCGACGTCGAGGAAGTCGAGGCCCAGTACCTCTACCGCCAGGCCGACACGTTCGTGTTCATGGACACCAACACGTACGAACAGTACGAGATCGACAAGGACCTGGTCGACGACGCCTGGAAGTACCTCAAAGAAGGCATGGTGTGCAGCATCATGCTGTTCAACAATCAGCCGATCGGCATCACGCCGCCGAACCACGTGGTGCTGAAGGTCGAATACTGCGAGCCGGGCGCCAAGGGAAACACGGCCACAAACGTGACCAAGCCGTCGGAAGTCGAAACCGGCGCCACCATCGAATGCCCCTCGTTCGTCGACATCGGCGACATGATCCGGGTAGACACCCGCACCGGCGCGTACATCGAGCGCGCGCGGGAGTAGGGGAATGGCTGGCTTGGCAGAAAGAGCCGGGAAAGCCATACGAAACGGCGATCCGTGCCAGGTACTTCCGAGTGGATAGCCCTGCCGCGCAACAATTCGTCGCTTGGTTCAAGAGATTGTTCACGATCCGATGAGTGGCGACGCCGAAGGCCTACAACGATCGATTCGGGAGTATCCGGGCGAGGCCTCGTCCCAGCCCGACTATCTCCCCTCGGCCACCCTGGCGGCCGTGCGGTTCCGCGCGGAAATGCTCCGGCGCCTGCGGACGTTCTTCGACGAGCGGGGGTTTCTGGAAGTCGATACGCCCATCCTCTCGGCCGATACGCTGGTCGACCGGCACTTAGCGGCGTTTTCCACCGAGCTGCCCTGTGGGCCGGGCCGGCCGCCGCAGACGTTGTGGCTGCAAACCTCGCCGGAATTCCACATGAAGCGGCTGCTGGCCGCCGGCGCCGAGGCCATCTATCAGGTGGCGCACGTGTTCCGGCAGGGCGAAATCGGTCGGCTGCACAACCCGGAGTTCACCATGGTGGAATGGTACCGCGCGGGGGACGACCCGGCGCAGGGCATGCAGTTGTTGAGCGACCTGTGCGAGGCCATGCTCCGGCGAGGCCCGGCCGAGTGGGTGAGTTACCGGCAGGCGTTCGAGCGGCACGTGGGGCTCGACCCCCACGCCGCTCCTACCGAGGCCCTCGCGGCCCGCTGCCGCGCCCTGCGCCTTGCCGTGCCGCCCGGCTTCGCGGCAGCCGACCGCGACAGTTGGCTCGACTTCCTGCTGGGTGAGTGCGTGCAGGCGCACCTGGGCTGCGATCGGCCGGCGATCCTGTACGACTACCCCGCCTCGCAGGCGATGCTCGCCCGGGTGCGCGACGGCGATCCCCCCGTGGCCGAGCGGTTCGAGCTGTACGTGGACGGCGTCGAGTTGGCCAACGGCTATCACGAACTGCTCGACGCCGCCGAGCTGCGCCGCCGCAACGGGGCGGTCAACGCGCAGCGCGTGGCCGACGGCAACGCGGCCCTGCCGGAGGAAAGCCGCCTGCTGGCCGCCATGGAGGCCGGCCTGCCGGCCGCCGTGGGCGTGGCCCTCGGGTTCGACCGGCTGGTCATGCTCGCCTTCGGGGCAACGCGTCTGGCCGAGGTGGTGGCGTTTCCGATCGGCCGGGCATAGGACACGAGAACGCCCCGCGGCCATCACGGCCATCTCGCCTCCCGAGGGGAAATCGTGTAGAATACGTCTTTCGTTCATCGTATCCTGGATCGTATCCTGCGGGTTGGCCATGGATTCCAATGCACCACTGTCGCCGGCGCGCCCGGGCGGCCGGCCGCCGGTTCGCGTGCCGTGCGAGCCTGAACAGGTCGAGCGGGAGGAGCTTCAACGGCTTCGCGCCATGTCGCTTCAGGAGCGCGGTCAGCCGTAAGACGCGCAACGGGCGGGAGGTCGACTTCGTGGTACCGCGGGGGCCGGGGCCAGCCGCGCAGGCCGGTTGGTCCAGGTATGCCGGTCGCTGGTGGAGCCGCAAACGCGCCGACGCGAGGTGGCCGCCCTGCGGGAGGCCATGACGGAATCGGGCCTCCGGGCGGGCACCATCGTCACCGGCAGCGATAGCGAGACGATCCGGGACGAAGCCGGCACGATCGAAGTCGTGCCCGCGTGGCGATTCCTGCTCGACCTGCCGGAATCGGCCGACGAAACCTCGGCCGGCGCGCTATCGCGGTAGCCGTAGCACGACTTGACAAGATACTTGGGCCCGGTGGCTTATTATCTGGTAAACTTCTCGTAGGTGCCGACGGCTTTGCCGGCGAACGGCACAACGGCGTGTGCCTACTGCCTTGGGATGGCGAATGTTCGCCACAAAGAGGGCCCGATTGGAAAAAGGCTCTTCGGTTTCTAGGTGCAGGCAACCTTCCCGGACGGCACAGCGGCGTATGCCTGGTCTTTTGGGGAGGCATGCCCGTCAGACGGAAGGGCCTGCTTGAAAAACTGCGCGAACCCTTGCCGACTCCGAAACGTATCGGTTGGGGTGGTGCGCGCCGCCCAGGAGTCCGGGGACTCCCGCCCCCAGCAGCCGTCCGTGTTCTCATTTCCCATCGAATGACCCAGCATCCCGATCCGTCTCAAACGACCGAAGTCTCGGCTGGCCAACAAGTTGCATCTGCCGGTACACGTCGCGGCCTGCTCCTGGCCACGACGCTGTTCCTGACGGGCGCGGCGGCCGTTGCCGGGGGGTATGGAGCAGCCACGGGGCTGTATAGCGTCCAAGCTCTCGCCCTGCAAACCCTCCTGGCGGCCATCGGGGCCTGGATCGCGCTCAGCGCCGGGCGACTCCGTCAAGGTCGCGCGGAAGCGGAAGCCATTCTCACTTCCGGTGCCGAGGAACAAGCCGAAGCCGCTCGGCACCAGTGGCTCAGTTCGGGAGAAAGCGACCGCCAGCAGACCTACCACGCCGTGATGGCCGACGTGGAGCACGGCCGGCGGCTGCATTACGTGTTCGTGGCCGTGCTGCCCACCGCAGTGGCCACCCTCTTGATCGCCGCCGCGCTGTTTGCCCGGACCACCGAACACCCCGCGGTGCCGGAGGCCCAGGCCACGGCATTGGGCATTTTGTTTCTCGCCGTCTCCTGCGTGTGGCTCGTCCTGGCCCGCTCGTTCCACTCGGTGACCGACGACGAGTTGCCCGAAGCGCGCCCCCTGATGCTGGCCCTGCGGGAAAGCCAGTGGGCGAGCATCCTAGCTTCGGCCGGGTTGTTTGCGCAGATGGTCTGGGCGGACCTGGATTGGTGGATTGCGCACGTCGTGCTGGCCTGGCTGCTGGCGGTGGCCGGCGAGCAGTTGGCGCGGCTGTTGTGGGCGTGGCTGGGCCGGCGCGGCGAGGGGTCGCCCTTCCTGCCGCCGCTGACCAGCTTCCTGCGCCAGTTGGTCTTCGTCCGCGGCAACCCGGTGGCCAGCCTGTTCGAGACCATTGAGTTGCATTGGGGCGTGAGCTTCCGCTCGTCCTGGGCCATCCGCTTTGTGCGCCGGGCCTTGGTGCCCACCGGATTGATGGCGCTGCTGATGTTCTGGGGGCTGAGTTCCCTTTCCATGGTCGGTCCGAGCGAGTTGGGGCTGCGGGAGACGTTCGGGCGTCTGGAAAGACATCCGCTTCAGCCGGGGCTGCACTGGAAGTTGCCCTGGCCGTTCGGCCGCGTGCTGCGCTACGAAGTGAAACGCGTGGACGCCAAGCCGCTCGGTTACATCGAAATGGACGGCCCGGTCGCCTATCTGTGGACCACCAAGCACGCCGAGGAGGAGTTCGCGCTGGTGATGGGCGACGGCACCGAGGCGGTCGTGGTGAACGCCGTGTTGTATTACAAGATCCGCGAGGACGACGCCGGCTTCCTCGACTACGCGCTGCAATTCCAGAACCCCGACGATGCGCTCGAAGGGTTCGGCTACCGGGCATTGATGGAGCAGACGCGCGCTTCGACGCTGGGCGAGGTCCTGGCCACCAACCGTTACGCGTTCACCGGCGAGATCCAGCGCCTCCTGCAGCAATACGCCGAGGAGAACCGCCTGGGGATCGAGGTGGTCGACGTGGCCCTGTTCAGCCTGCACCCGCCCATCGAGGCCGCGCCCGACTACCTGGACGTCATCAGCGCCCAGATCGACGCCGAGCGTTACGTGACCGAGGCGGCCGGCGAGCGGCTGGTGCGCATGGAGGAGGCCGCGGCCGAGGGCGCCAAGATGGTGGCCGACGCGAAGATCGAGGAGGCGCGGCGCGTCGGGGAGGCCATCGAGGAATCGGCGGAGTTCGTGGCCGTGGGGCGGGCGTACGCGGTGGCCCCCGAGGCATTCGAACTCCGGCTGCGCGGCGACGTGTTGCAGGAAGCGCTCAACAACCGTCCGGTGATCCTGCTGGATGAATCGTTTACCATCGAACCGGGCGATTTCTTCTTCGATTTCCGCCTTCCGCGCAACGAACAAGGGACCCCTCAGGGAGTACGTTGAGATGACATCCTGTCGACACGCCGGCGATCCGCCGGAACCGCGCCCGTCGTGGCGAGCCATCCTGCGGCGCCTGGTGTTCGCACTATTGATCGTAGGGCTGCTGGTGGCGTACGGCTCCTCCTACACGGTGCGGGAGCAACATGGCGTCATCGTCACGCAGTTTGGCAAGCCGGTGCAGGTGCGCACCACTCCCGGCCTGTACGCCAAGTGGCCGTGGCCCATCGAGCAGGTCCACACGATCGACATGCGCTACCGGTACCACAACCCTCCCTTCACGGAAACGTTCACCCGCGACCGCAAGAACGTCGTGATGCTCACGTACGCGGTGTGGCGCGTGGCCGATCCGCTGCTGTTCTTCCAGTCGCTGGGCAGGCCCGAGGAGGCGGAGCAGAAACTCGACGGTATCGTCACCGCGTCGAAGAACTTTCACATGGGCAACTACGCGCTCAGCGCCCTGGTGTCGACCGTCGCCGGCGAGATCCAGACTCCGGAAATCGAACGGCGCATCCTGGAGTCGGTGCAGCGGCCCATGACCAACGAGTTCGGCATCGCGGTCGAGCAGGTCGGGGTGAAGCGCATCGCCTATCCCGAGGAGAACATGGAAGCCGTGCTCGAACAGATGCGGGCTGAGCGGCGGTCGGAGGCGGGCGAATTGCGGGCCCGGGGCACCAAGGAGGCCGAAGCCATCCGGAATGAGGGCATGGTGGAGGCCGGCAGAATCGTCCGCACCGCTCGGGAAGAAGCCGGCGAGATCGTCGGCCGGGCCGAAAAGGAAGCGGCCGAGATCTTAGCCAAGGCGCACCAGCCGGACCCCGATTTCTACCGCTTCTGGCGGTCGATGCGGGGGATTCGGAACACCCTGGGGGCCCAGTCGATGCTCGTCCTGCGCAGCGACCAGGACCCGTTCGGCGAGTTGTTCAAGCACGTGCCCCGGGAGGCGATACCGCTGAAGCCCGTTGCCGAACCCGGCATCCCCGCCCTCAGCGGCGCGCCCGCGTCCTCCGATGCGGCGGGCGCCGGTTCAGCCGGTTCGCAGGACAACCCTTCCCCGGACTCGGAGCAGGCGCCATGACGTCCAAACGCGACAAACCCGTGCCCGTCGTCTTCCAGGGACTCGACGCCGGATTGCGGATGTTCCGGTGGGTGATCGCGGCGCTTCTGTTGATCTTTCTGGCGTCGGGGTTTGAAACCGTGCCCTCCGACAGCGTGGGGTTACGGTTGCGGTTCGGGCGGCTCAGCGGGGCGTCGCGGGCCGAGCAGATCAGGCAACCCGGCCTGGTGCCCGCCTTGCCGTTTCCAATCGACCAACTGGTTCTCGTTCCCGGCCCGGAACGGGAGGGGCGCGTGGTCATCGACGAGGTGTGGAAGCCGATCGACGAGCTGGCCGCCCTGGACAAGATCAACCCGATCGCCGAAGGCTACTGTCTGACCGGCGACCAGAACGTCATTCAGGCCCGGCTGGTAGCCCGTTACCGCGTTTCCGACCCCATCCGGTTCCGGCTGTTCATGGACGATCCCGAGGGCATGCTGCACGACATGGTGCTGGCGGCGTTGACGCAGACGGTGGCCGGCTGGACCATCGACGACGTGTGGCGCCAGCAGGCGGGCGAGGGGGCGCCGGGCGCGGTGACCAACCTGGCCACGGTGGTGCAGCGCCGCGCCCAAGAGCGGCTCGACGCGATCGACTGCGGCATCCGGATTTCGGCGCTGGAGTTCACCGAGCTTCACCCGCCGCGGCACGTCGTAGCCGCCTTCCGCGACGCGCAGAGCGCGCGGATCGAGATGGCCACCAAGCGCCGCGAGGCCGAGGGGTTCGTCCTGGGCAAGATTCCCGCCGCCGAGGCCGAGGCGAACCGCATGATCCGGGCCGCCGAGGCGTACGAGAACACGCTCATGGCCGAAGCCTCCGCCGAACTTTCCGTCTTCGAGCAGGTGTACGCCGAGTACCGGCACAACCCCGAGGTGGTCCGCCAGCGGCTGCTGATGGAAACGCTCGAGGAGGTGTTGTCGAACGTGGGCCGGCGCATCCACCTGCCGCCCGGCTCGCGCATGATCCTGCCGTCTTCCCTGGAGGTGCAACCGTGAGCAGTTCGTTGGCCGCGCCCGTTTCGACCGGCTTGGAACGCTCGCTCGACGTTCCGCTCACGCTGGCCGAGCGCACGCGGATCGTCGTGCAGCTCGGCACGGCCATGCTGGCCGCCGCGCTGTTGGCCGTCGGCTGGATCCAGTTGCAGTACGGCCCGGCCGACCTGGCGAACATCGCCGAGTTGATCATCGCCCTGGCCGCGCTGATCGTGGCCACGCCGGTCTTTGTGGAGGCCGCCCGCGGGCTGATCACCGGCGACAAGGGGGCGATGACCAGCCAGCTCGTGGCGCTGGCCGCACTGGCCGCCATGATGTACGGCGATTTCGTCACGGCCACGCTCATTCCGGTGATCCTGCACCTGGGCCATTTTTTCGAGGAACGGAGCGTGCTGGGCGCGCAGGCGGCCATCGAGGGCCTGCGGCACCTGCATGCCCGCTCGGCCACCCTCCTTACGCCCGACGGCGAGCAGGACGTCGCCCCGGAAACCCTCCGCCCCGGCGACCGGATCGTCGTGCGGCCCGGCGACACCATCGCCGCCGACGGCGAAATTGTCGAGGGCATCTCGGCGGTCGACCAGTCGTCGATCACCGGCGAATCAGCCCCCGAGGACGTCGGCCCGGAAAGCCAGGTCTACGCCGGCACGGTGAACCTTTCGGGCTTGCTGAGCGTTCGGGTGACCAAGACCGGCTCGAAGACGGCGCTGGGCCGGGTGGTGGAACTGCTGCAAGAGGCCGAGCAGTCGAAGACGCCGGTGATGAAGCTCATCGAGCAGTACGCCGGCTATTACGTGCCCGTCATTCTGATTGTCGCCGCCGTGGTGCTGTTCATTACCCGCGACATGTCGCGGGCGGTGGCCGTGCTCATTGTAGGCTGCCCCGGCGCGTTCATCCTGGCGGGCCCCACGGCCATGGTGGCCGCGCTGGCCGCCGCGTCGAAGCTGGGCATCCTGATCAAGAATACAAAGTTCTTGGAAGCCCTGGCCGACGTCGATACCGTGGTGCTCGACAAGACCGGCACGGTCACCCTCGGACGGCTGGAACTGGTGGGCGTGGAGGCGATGGGGGGCGTCGGGGAGGTGTCGCTGTTGGAGCGGGCGCTGGCGTGCGCATCGGCCTCGCGGCATCCGGTTTCCCGCGCGGTGGTCGAGGCGGCGGCCCATCGCAGTATCGCCGCCCCCAAAGCCCCGCCGGGGACGACTATCGAAGAACTGCCCGGCAAGGGCGTGTGGGCCAGCAGCAACGGGCACGTAACGATGCTGGGCCGGCGCGAATGGCTGCTCGAGGAGGGGGCCGAGATGCCCGACAGCCCCAACCACGCCGGGCCCGTGGTGTGGGTGGCCGAACGGAATCGCTCGGGCGGGGCCGTTCGCCTGCTCGGCTGCCTGCTGTTGGCCGACGTGGCCCGGCCCGAAGCGCGCGAGGCCGTCGAGACCCTCCGGACGCTGGGCGTTCGCCGGGCCGTGCTGTTGACCGGCGACCGGCGCGAGGTGGCCGAGCAGATCGGCGCCACGCTGATGGCCGATGAGGTCATTGCCGAGGTGCTGCCCGAGCAGAAGCTGGCCGTGGTCCGGCACGAGTGCGAGAGCGGGTTCGTCATGATGGTGGGCGACGGCGTGAACGACGCGCTGGCCCTGGCCAGCGGTGACGTGGGCGTGGCGCTGGGGGCGGTGGCCTCCGACGTGGCCCTGCAGAGCGCCGACGTCGCCCTGATGACCAACGACCTGGGCCGCCTGCCCCTGACCGTGCAACTCGCCCGCGCCACCCGGCGCACGATCAACCAAAACATCCTCATCGGCGCGGTCATCTCGATCGGGTTCGTGTGGCTGGCTTCGATCGGCCAGATCGGGCCGCTGATGGGAGCTGCGCTGCACGTGGTCGGCGAAATCGGCGTGATTGGCAATAGTGCCCGGCTACTCGGTTTCACCCAGGCGCGTTAGATCCGTACCAGGAGAGACATTTTCGTGCTCTTAGTCTTTGAACATCTCCGAGGCCCGTTGGCCGCCGCCTTCTGCGCCTTGCTGCCCGTGTTGGTGGCGGTGACCGGGTGCGGCCCGTCGCCGGACGCCACGGCCCTGGAGGGCTCCGGCCGCGCGGAGCAAGCGGTGCGGCAAAAGAGCCGGGAGCAGCAGGCGTTCGAACGAACGTTCGAGCGGTGGAAAGAGGTGCTGAAGCAACTCCGCGAGGTCGACGTCGAGTACCGCACGGCGCACCCGGCGCGCCGCGAGCCGATCGAGGCGCGGTACGAGGAAGTGGTCCGGCAAGGGGAGGCGGTCGAGCGCGAATTGATCGACGCGGCGGTCCTGGCGTTCGTCGACGACCCGTCGTCGAACCAGAACCTGGCCCGATTCATCATAGGCGTGCTCGGTATGGAGATGGCGGCCGAGCGGTATGAGGACACGTTGCGCCTTGCCCAGCTTCTGCTCGACAATGAGGTCCGGATACCCCAGCTTTACAATATGGCGGGAGTGGCGGCGTACAACACGAACCAGTTCGAACTGGCCCGGCAACACCTTCGCCGAGCCCACGAGTCGAACGCCCTGGACGAGGCCGGGCGCAAGTGTGCCGCCGCCCTCGAGTATAGCGCGGAGGCCTGGGCCGAGGAGCGGGCGCTGCGCGAGGCCGAAGCGGCCGCCCGCAACCTCCCGCGCGTCGTGCTCCACACGAACAAGGGCGAAATGGAAATCGAATTGTTCGAGGATGAAGCCCCCAACACCGTGGCCAATTTCATCTCGCTGGTCGAGGACGGTTTTTACGACGGGCTGACGTTCCACCGCGTGAAGGAACGGTTCATGGCCCAGGGGGGCTGCCCCGAGGGCGACGGCACCGGCGGCCCCGGCTACACGATCCGCTGCGAGGCCTACGAGGACGGCGCCCGCAAGCACTTCCGCGGCAGTGTGGCCATGGCCAACCGCGGCCCGCATA
>PWXP01000199.1 GCA_003561895.1 Planctomycetaceae bacterium
CCGACGCCGCCATGGAGTCGCTGGTCGAGATTCCCGAATTGCGGGCGGTCCGGCTGCTCGGGGGCAACGTGACCGACGCCGGCGTGGCCACGCTCCTGGCCCTGCCGCGGCTGGTGGAACTCGACATCCGCAACTGCCGCGGCGTGACCCCCAACGGCATCGAGCAGTTGGCCGGCAAGAAGTCGCTTCGCATGTTGAAGCTCGGCGGGCCGAACATCGACGATGGGGTGCTCGAACTGGTCGGCCGCATGGAGCAGCTTTCCGGGCTGGAACTCGACAACTGCGCCATCACCGACGCGGGCGTGCTGCGGCTGGCCGACCTGCCGCTGGAGACCCTCACGATCTACCAGTGCGCGAACGTCGGCGATGAGGGGCTGGCGATCCTGGCCGGCTACACCAACCTGCGTTCGCTGGGCTTGAGTGACGTGGCCGCCACCGGCGCCGCGCTGGCGCGGCTGCCGAACCCCGAGAAGCTTGTGTCGCTGAACCTGACGCAGTCGCGGGTGACCGATGCGGAGGTGCCCTACCTGGCGGGCCTCACCGGCTTGAGCACGCTGAACCTCAGCCAGACGGCCGTGACCGACGCCGCGATCGAGACGCTTTCCACCCTGGACTGGCTGGATCGGCTGATCGTCGCACAAACCCAGATGACCGGACAGGGGGTTGCCCGGCTGCGCGAGGCGCTGCCGGGCTGCGATATCGAAGCTTAGCATCGACAGTTACGAAAGGGGCCATGCCACCGTTTGCCGACCTTTTGTGCCGCCACGCAAGCGAGCTGGCCCCCCAGCCGACGGGCATCAAGCCCCGGCTTGGGCCGGTACCGGGGTTGCGCGCCGTGCTGTTCGACGTGTATGGGACGCTTTTCGTCAGCGGAATCGGCGAGGTGGGGACGGTGGCTGAGGCGTCGAGCCGGGCGGCCGTCGGGGCGGCGCTGGAGGCAATGGGCGTTGCGCCGGCGGGCTCCCTGAAGGGGGTGGCCAAACAGATGGAACGCCGCGTGCGGGTCGTCCATGCCGAAATCACCCGCCGCCACGGCATCGACTACCCGGAAGTCCAAATGCCGGAGATCTGGTCCGACGTCCTGGCCGAGCTGGCATGCCGCGGCGCCCTCGACCCGGCCGACGTGGGCCGGATCGACTGCGAGCGGTTCGCCGTCGAGTACGAGGCGCGGGCGAATCCCTGCTGGCCCATGCCCTGCCTGGAGGGGTGCTTGGCGGGCATTCGGGAGCGGGGGTTGTGGCTGGGCATTGTGAGTAACGCCCAATTTTACACGCCGCTGCTGTTTCCGGCCCTGCTAGGCCGCTCGGCGGAGGCGTGCGGGTTCGATCCGCACTTGCAGTTCTATTCCTACCGCCACGGCCATGCCAAACCGGGCCCGGCGCTGTTCGCCCTGGCCGCCAGGGCGCTGGCCGAGCGCGGCGTCGGCGCGGCGGAAACCCTGTACGTGGGCAACGACATGCTCAACGACGTGGCCGGGGCATCGCGGCTGGGGTTCCGCACCGCTCTGTTCGCCGGCGACGCGCGGAGCCTGCGGCTGCGGCGGGACGATCCCCGCACCGCCGGGATCACCCCGACGCTCGTCATCACCGACTTGGCCCAACTGGCCGAGTGTACTAAGATTCGGAGGGGGAGTGAACGAACATCGCACTTTGAACACTGAACGGGAACCGTGTCGCAAAACATAGGCTTCGTTTCCACCCGATTCTCGGGAACCGACGGCGTCTCGCTCGAAAGCGCGAAGTGGGCGAAGATTCTCTGGGACCACCGGCACATCAGCTACTGGTACGCGGGCAAGTTGGACCGCAACGCCGAAATCAGCATGTGCGTGCCGGAGGCGTACTTTTACGACCGCAACAACGTGTGGATCAACGAGCGCGCCTGGGGCGCCCGCACCCGCACGCCCGAGCTGACCCGCCGCATCAACGGGGTGGCCGACCACCTGAAAGGCACGCTGTACGAATTCGTCGAAACGTTCAACATCGACATCCTCCTGGTGGAGAACGCCCTGTGCATTCCCATGCACATTCCGCTAGGTGTGGCCCTGACCCATTACATTGCCGAAACGGGCATGCCGACCATCGCCCACCACCACGACTTCTACTGGGAGCGGCCCCGGTTCAGCGTGAACGCGGTGGGCGACTTCCTGGAGATGGCCTTCCCGCCGAAGCTCCCCACGATCCAGCACGTGACGATCAACAGTTTTGCGCAGGAGGACCTGGCGTGGCGGACGGGCGCGTCGTCGATCATGGTGCCGAACGTGCTCGACTTCGAAAACCCGCCGCCCCCGCCGCCGGACGATTCCGACTTCCGCAAGCGCATCGGGGTGGAACCGGACGACATCCTGATCCTCCAGCCCACCCGGGTGGTGCCGCGCAAGGGCATCGAGCACGCCATCGCCCTGGTGGCCCAGTTGCACAACCCGAAATGCAAGCTGATCGTCTCGCACGAGTCGGGCGACGAGGGGCTGGAATACCACGACGCGCTGATCGAGCTGGCGCAGCATTCAGGGGTGGACATCAAGTTCGTCCACGGTCAAGTACTGCCGGCCGAGGCCGGCAGCAACCCCGCCTCGGTCAGCGCCCTGGCTGAGGCCTACGTCCACGCCGACCTGATCTCCTACCCCAGCCTGTACGAAGGCTTCGGCAACGCTCTGATCGAGGCCTTTTACTACCGAAAACCCGTCCTGGTCAACCGGTACTCGATCTTCATTACCGACATCGAGCCGAAGGGCTTTCAGGTGATCGCGATGGACGGGTTCCTCACCCGCCGGGTGATCGAGCAGGTGCAGCGCGTGATCAACGACGCCGAGTACCGCA
>PWXP01000659.1 GCA_003561895.1 Planctomycetaceae bacterium
CGCCCCACCACCCAGACCGCGACTTGCGGCTGGCCTGTCAGACCCAAGTATCGGGTGATGTGAAGGTCACGAAATACGATGGCTTTTGGGGCCAGGGGGAAACCCCAGTCTGGGGCGCTTAACGAAGCCCGACAGCCGTGAACGGGAAAGCAAAGGACCGAGGACAACAAGGGCTAAACAGCCGCCTCTCCCATTTACTCACCAGCCAGAGGCCACATTCCAGTGGCAAACAGCCAACCATGACAACTAACTAACCACGAACGGCCTTAAATCAAGCTTCTCAGCCCAATTAAGGCTCTGTTCACAGTATGTGATTGCTTCGCCATACTTGTCCCAGATTTGGTAGATGCGCCAAGTCGTCAGTAGGCCAGGCAATTCCAGATTAGTTATCTAGTTTTCGGCGTAAGGCAAGATACTGCTGTTCCGGAACTAAGGCTTTCTCATATTCCCTCCAGCACGGTAGCAAGCTGTAATCCAAGGCCCTAGATTACCTGCATGAGTTTCTTGCCCAAGTTGCTGATACAGATCACGACTTTTTTCATAAAAAGCGATCGCTTTTGCATAGTTTCCCCAGGCTTGATAGATACGACCTAACCGCCAATAAGCTAAGGCAATTCCAGATTGGTCACCGAGTCGCTGACGTAAGGTCAGGTCCTGTTGTTCGGCCTCCAGGGCCTTATCATGCTGTCCCCAGGTGCAATAGCAAGCAGCAATCCAGTACCACTGATTCGCCACCTCAACTTCTTGCTCAAGCTTCTGATAAAGATCACGACTTTTTGCGTGGCAATTAATCGCCTCTGCATACTTACCCCAAGCTTTATAGATGCAACCTAACTGATAATAAGTCGATGCAATGCCGGATTGATTCTCGAGCTTTTGGTATAGATTTAGGCTTTGCTGTTCGGCCTCCAGAGCTTTCTCGTACTGTCCCCAGTCGTAGTAGCAAGAACCAATCCAATACCACTGGTTTACTACATTATCTTTTTTCTCAAGGTATCGATAGAGATCACGGCTTTGTTCATAATAAGCAATTGCCTCTTCATACTTTCCCCAGACTTGATAGGTTCTACCGAAGTGGTAGTAGGCTGAGGCTGACCATAATGATTTTTTATTTCTTTGAGAAATATCCAACATTTCCTGGAAAGATCTTAGAGCTTGTGAATAATTTCCACTAAGACGCTGACAGGTACCACGTTCCTGCCAGTAAATTAAATGGCTAGAGAAACACTCAGAGCAAGCTTCGTAAAACTTGTCTGACTTATCGTGATTTTCCTGTTTTTGATAACAAAAAGCCAATGCATAAGTAATGTAAGGAGATAGTTTATAAGTGCTTGATTCAGAAATTTTTCCAAGCAATTCAATTGCTTTGTTGTAGTGATTTTCTCTCACATAAGACATTCCCTTAATAAATGTTAATGATAACTGGCTAAGTTTAGTTTCTAAAGGACGTTTTATAGTTTCCAAGACAGGACTGATATCTTCTCCTAGTATGATCATAATGCCACCTAAACCAAAGAATAAATTTGGCTCCATGGTTTCAGCAAGTTCAGCTATGTAGCTCACTAAGCTAGTGCTATTGTTACTGCATAGCACATAAAACTTAGTCAGTTTTGCCCCAATACATATTTCGTGGGAAAAGGATTTATCGTCAGTGAATCGCTGTAAATTAGCAACGACTTCTCCCTGTTGATTAAATTGCTCAATTTGTCTCAGCAGCTGCAAAACTTGCTTAAGCAAGTTTTCGTCAAAATCATCAGAATCTTCTGGTAAGGCTAGAAAGGTGGTGATAAGTTGATCGATGATCTTTCTCCGAAGCTGAGCCTTAACTTCTCCAATTTGGGCAATGACTTGACCTGCAAACAGTAGATCTTGCAAGGGAAATTCCCGAGTTTTATCGGGGTCATCTGCTTGGCCCCACTGAATTTTTGCATTAGGAGTGCCGCCATCCAAAATTTTAATGTTATCTTTGCCAAGCACAGGCTGATAGTCATTTAAACCCTGGAATAGTTTCTCAATCAGTCGATTAAACTGACGAGGGCTGTAACTACCGTAGTAGCCCAGGGCCAGCAGAATGGGTTCAACCCAACGGGGCTCATGCCAGTGCTGTTGAATCGTTTCTAAAATCTCTGCCGGGTCTTTGTCAGCAATATCCCGTGCAGCAAAGTATTCTTCAAACGTTAGGTGCATAAAGCCATACACCTTGGGGGCACGCTCCACAAACAACCCGGTGGTTTCCCGCACTCGTCTTAAAAACTCTTCCACAGCGGTTAAAATTTCGGGAGAGTCAGCCGCTTCTCCCCGGAGTTCTGCTAAGCGAGGAGCCAGTTGTTCTATCACTTCTGCATGGGTCACCTGACCAGAGGGTTTTTCCTCATGCATCCAGTAGGCCAACGGAGCAAGTAGGGCTACCACCTCCCCCTCTGGCAGTAAAACCTTCTGCATATTGGGCAGCTTTTTACTCAGCTGCCAATCGGCTGTCAGGGTTTGTACCGCTAGTTCATAGAGCTTGACTCGCCGGGCCGGCAACTGCTCACCATTGCGATGAATCAGCGCCAGGATGGTTAACAGCAAAGGATTGCTGGTTAATCGTTTGACTCCTTCGCTTTTCTGAATGTCACTTAAGATGCGCTCAGCCTGTTGATCGCCCTCTCGCTTTTGTTGCTCTGGCGTAGCATCTGGTTTCTGAGCTTGCTCTACAGCGCGACACCAGCGATAGAGAAAGTCACTGACTTGCTGATCGCTCATATCGGCAATGGTAAACTCTGTGAAGCGGCTAGCAAGCTTCGCGTCTTGGTAGCCAGCAA
>PWXP01000068.1 GCA_003561895.1 Planctomycetaceae bacterium
AGTAACGACGATTCGGAGCAATACTATGGCCGAACGGGTCGGCATTTACGTTTGTCACTGTGGCAGCAACATCGCGGGCATTGTCGACGTGGAGTCGGTCGCCCAGTGGGCGGGCGCGCATCTTCGCGATGTGGTCGTGGCGAAAGACTACAAGTTCATGTGTTCCTCGCTCGGCCAGTCGATAGTCGAGGACGACATCCGCAACGAGAACCTCACGCGCGTGGTCGTGGCCGCCTGCTCGCCGCACCTGCACGAGAAGACGTTCCGGCGCGCTTGCCAGAACGCGGGCCTGAACCCCTACCTGTTCCAAATGGTCAACCTCCGCGAGCATTGCGCGTGGGTCCACTCCGATCGGGAAGCGGCCACCGAGAAGGCCAAGGGCCTGGTTTCGGCCGCGGCCGAGCGGGTGAAGCTCCAGCAGCCGCTCGAACCGATGTTCGTCGACGTCAACCCGGCCACCCTGGTCGTCGGCGGCGGCATTGCCGGGCTGCAAGCGGCCATCGAGCTGGCCGACGCCGGCTACCCGGTGTACCTCGTCGAGCGCGAGCCGTCGATCGGCGGCCACATGGCCCAGTTCGACAAGACGTTCCCGACCCTCGACTGCTCGGCCTGCATCCTCACGCCGAAGATGTCGGACGCCGGCCAGCACGAGAACATCACCCTGCTGACCTACTCGGAACTGGAGGAAGTGAGCGGGTCGGTGGGCAGCTTCAAGGCCAAGATCCGCAAGAAGGCCCGGTACGTCGACTACGACAAGTGCACCGCCTGCGGCATCTGCCAGGAAAAATGTCCACGGAAAGTGCTCGACCACGGCTTCGAGGCGGGGATGGGTTACCGCAAGGCCATCTACACGCCGTTCCCGCAGGCCGTTCCGCGCATCCCGGTGATCGACACCGAGAACTGCACCTACTTCACCCGCGGCAAGTGCCAGGTGTGCTCGAAGGTGTGCCCCACCGACGCGGTCGACTACGAACAGCAGGACGAGACCATCGAGGTCGACGTCGGCAACCTCGTCATCGCCACCGGCTGGAAGCTGTTCGACTGCGAGCAGATCCCGCAGTACGGCTACGGGCGGCTGGCCAACGTGTACACGAACATGGAGTTCGAGCGGCTGTGCAACGCTTCGGGCCCCACGGGCGGCAAGATCGTCATGCGCGACGGCAAGACCGAGCCGAAGAGCGTGGCCATTGTCCATTGCGTGGGCAGCCGCGACGAGAAGCTCAACCCCTACTGCTCCGGCGTGTGCTGCATGGCGGCGTTGAAGTTCGGGCACCTGGTGCTCGAGAAGACCGACGCGACGGTGTACTCGTTCTATATCGACATGCGCACGCCGATGAAGGACTACGAGGAGTTCTACCAGCGGCTGCTGGAGGAAGGGATGACCTTCGTGCGCGGCAAGGTGGCCGAGGGGACCGACGCCGCCCGGAAGCCCGACGAAAAGGGCAAGCTCATCGTGCAGTTCGAGGACACGCTGCTGGGCAAGCAGAAGCGGCTGCCGGTGGACATGGTGGTGCTGATGGGCGCCATCGAGCCGCAGGCCGACGCGAAAGACCTGGGCCTCCGGTGCGGCATTTCCTGCTCGATGGCCGGCTGGTACACCGAGCGGCACCCGAAGCTCGACCCGGTGGCCACCATGACCGACGGCGTGTTCGTGGCCGGCGCGTGCCAGGGGCCGAAGGACATTCCCGCCTCGGTGGCCCAGGGGGCGGCGGCCGCGGCGCGCATCCAGGCGATGATTACCAAGGGCAAGGTGATGATCGAGCCGATCGTGGCCTCGATTGACGAGGAGGCGTGCTCCGGCTGCCGCATTTGCAACAACCTCTGCCCGTACAACGCCATCGAGTACGACGAGGAAAAGGCGGTTAGCCACGTCATCACGGCGCTGTGCAAGGGATGCGGCACGTGCGTGGCCGCGTGCCCGGCCAACGCCATCACCGGGGCCCACTTTAGCAACGAGCAGGTGTTTGCCGAGATTGAAGGCGCGTTGTGGGACGCCCTGCCGAGCGGCAACGGCCGGGGTCCGGGCGCGCCCGCCCCCGAGCCGGAGCCCGAGGCCGCTCCCGCGTAGAACCCCGGCCTCCTCCGCCTCCAGCAATCCAGCCATTCAGAATAGCAACGTATCCGGAGTTATCCATGCCAGGGGGACTGTCCCAATTTTCGCGGCGCACCGTCAACACAACCCATAAGCCGCCCCAGAACTCGCGAAAATGGGACTGTCCCCTTGGTCCGATCATCCAGGGAGTTATCCATGCCAGATGAGACCTTCGAGCCCAAGATCGTTGGGTTCTGCTGCAACTGGTGCTCGTACCGGGCGGCCGACCTGGCCGGCACGGCGCGCATCAAGTATTCGCCCAACGTGCGGATCATCCGCGTGATGTGCAGCGGCCGCATCGACCCGACGTTCGTGCTGAAAGCCCTGGCCCTGGGCGCCGACGGCGTGCTGCTGGCCGGTTGCCACCCGGGCGAGTGCCACTACATCGACCAGAACTATAAGGCCATGCGCCGCTACGCCATGCTCAAGCAAATGCTCGCCGCCATGGGCGTCGAACCGGAGCGGGTCAAGCTGGTCTGGGCCTCCGCCGCCGAAGGGCAGCGGCTGGCCGAGGCCGTCGATGAGTTGGTGGCCGGCATCAAGAAGGTCGGGCCGCTGCAGTGGCCGGCCAACTGGGAGGAGAACGGGCGACGGCTCGAAGCGCTGGAAGCAATCGAGAAAGAGCACCAAGAGGCGATGGAGGTTTCCCCATGAGTGCCGACGCCACCGCAACCGCTGAATCGACCCCCGCCGCCAAGAAGGGCAAGCTGG
>PWXP01000093.1 GCA_003561895.1 Planctomycetaceae bacterium
TGGGTGCTCAGCCGCCTTTCGACCGTCACCGGTCAGGTAACCGATCTGCTGGCCGGATACAAGTACGCCGACGCGGCCCGCACGCTGTACGACTTCGCCTGGGACGAGTTTTGCAGCTTCTTCGTGGAGATGGCGAAACCGCGGCTGGGCGATGACGCCTCGCGGCCGGCCGCGCAGCGGGTGCTGGCCCACACGCTCGACACGCTCCTACGCCTGCTACACCCGATGATCCCGTTCCTTACCGAGGACGTGTGGCAGCGGTTGGGCGGCGTGTGCCCCGAGCGGGGCCTGCCGGAACCGGCCCCGGCCGCCGCGAGCATCATCATCGCCCCCTGGCCGGAGGCCGACCCCCACCGGATCGACCCCCGCATCGAGGCGCAGTTTGCGCGGTTCCAGGACGTGCTTCGGGCTGTTCGCGACATCCGCGCCCGGCAGAACGTGCCGCCGAAGAAGGAAGTGCCCTTCGCCGTTCGCTGCGACCGCGAGACGGCCGCCCTGCTGGCGCCCATGGGGCCGTACTTTGCCGGCATGGCCGGCGCCCGGCCGTCGGGCATCGGCCCGGACGTGCAGCCGCCGGCGCTGAGCGCCAACGCCACCGCGCCGGGAGTCGAAGTGTTCGTCGACTTGGCCGAGGTGATCGACATCGAAGCGGAACTCGCCCGCAAGCGGCAGGAACTCGACAAGCTGGCCGGGCTGATTGCCGGCAAAGAGAAGAAGCTGGCCAACCGCAACTTCGTCGACCGCGCCCCGGCCGCCGTGGTGCAGAAGGAGCGCGACAGCCTGGCCGAACTTCAGCAGCAGCACGCCCACACCGCGCAGGTGCTCGAGCAACTGGCCGCGGTGCAGTAAGCCGAGCCCGGATTACTCAGGCAGATTACGTCTTCCCATTTTTCTTTCCCCTTTTCCCCCTCTCTAGTATGGGCACTTCCACTGACGCGCCCTCGTTAGCCCAACTTCAGGCCTCCTGATCTCTGGCCTTCGGCGCCGATAGCAGCTTGGGCGATATTCGCTTGAATTTCCTGGGTTTGGCGTGAACTTGCCCCCCAGAACGAGTCGCCGGGGGAACTGGGGAAGCTGATGGGCCCGGACCGGGTTCCCGAAGTCCGCTGCTTGCGGAAGAAGATCGCCGAACTCGGCCGCGACGACGCAGGCAGTACGACCGCACTGTCGAGGAACTGCTGGGCGACAAGGACGTACGCACGACCATGATTTACACGCACGTTTTGAACTGCGGTGGCCACGGCGTCCGCACCCCGGCGGACGGACTGGCCCGCCGCGCGGATGAGCGCTAGGCAGAGGCCGCCTATCGCGCAGGAAATGGCGCGACTCGGAAAAGGTTAGATCCGACCCATTCGGGTGTGAAGATCATGCGATTCCAGAAGCCGACCAGAACAATGCTCCAAGCCTCTTCCTTGGGTGTCATGGCAATCCTAGGTGTCCAAAAGGGGTGGTGATTATAGAGGATTCTAATGTGACTCCAATGCTTCCACAACCCACCCCCCTGGATAACGGCATTGCGCGTAGCTCCATGGCGGGGCAGTAAAGGAATCCCCTAGCGATCCTACAGTATCGCATTTGAGAAGCTTGGAAGCAAGCGTTGCGGCGGATTTGACGGGGTGTGGCTCAACCTCCGCAGTACCCGCCCGCCAGCGGGGGAGACAGGTGTACTATGCCAACTAGGAAGTAAGGAAGTAACGGGTCCACGTCTTGGCGCTCGGTTTTTTTGGGGGGGTGGGCACGCTTCGGGGTCTTTGGCTCGCCCCGTGCTGATCGACATCCAAAACGGGTTCTGCGACGTCACCACCGGCGGCTGGGAGCGGCGGGTCATCGGGCGCGAGGACCGGGACGGGCAGCGATGGCTCGAACTGCTCGACCGCGCGGCGACGCCGCGCGGGTGGCGCGTCTTTCCCCGGGCCCTGGTGCGCAACCACCAGCAACTGTACCTGCGCACCGCGCGGCCCAACGTCTCCGCCGCGGAATGCACGACCTTACAGGCGGCTAGCGGGCGCGGAAGGCCTCACGGATAGATGAACTGCAACGCCCGAGTGTCGCCCGTAGCTCGCTCCATCTGTCGGTTGTCGCCTACACCACCTGCTCCATCACCACCGCTGCGCTGAGCACGCCGCTGGAACTGAAGAGCCGTTGGAGCCCGTCGGGGCCGAGGGTCACTTGGAGCGGGGCGCGGAGCTTGGCGTCGATCATGGCCACGAGCGCGTCGGCTTCGATGAGCACGACCTCGCTGACGTCGGTTTCCATTTTTCCAAGACAGCACGACTGGGAGCATCCACTTCCACACTCCCAGGTCACAGCAGCACGACCTTCGAGTGGAACTGCCCTCGCTCGGCGCCCTCTTCGATGGGCGTCTGGAAGCCCGTGTGCAGGAACACCGTGCCCGGATAGTTCCGTCAGAACAGGGTTGTGAAGCCAGCGGCGCGAAAGTGCTGGTCGTTGGTAAATGCTTCCGTAAGGCCCAGCCGGCGCATCACGCGGAACGATAGGTGGTCCACGATGCCGGCTTCGCCCGCCTCGCCCCGGCTATAGGCCGCCCATGCCTCCTCAACTTCGTCCGGCAGGGGATCGACCACCAGTTGCTCGTGCATAAGGAACTCTCGCAGCTCGTTTACGTCGGAGCGGTAGGGGCGCCGCGCCGCGGCATTCCCACATTCACAAAGTACCAAGCTGGTGGTAATCGGCCGCCGCCCTTGCGCAAGCATTGCCCGATAGGCGGCATGGGCCGCGGCGTGCCACTGGTCCGTATCGTCCCAGACGGCGATCATGCCCACGGTGTCCAGAAAAA
>PWXP01000205.1 GCA_003561895.1 Planctomycetaceae bacterium
AACAACCGGACGCTAGTGCATTGCGGCTAATTTCCTGCCGCGGCCGAGAAACAACCTCACGGCTGCATTATACGCGCTGGCCCCCGCTGCTTCAAAGACCGGCTTGCCGACCGGCCCAACGTCGGGGCAGCGGAAGAAAGCGCCCCACTTGGTCAGACCGCCCCCGGCATGGTATACTGCTCTATAGTTTGCCCAGCCTGGAGGATCGGCATGAAGTGCCCTCTTTGCCGTAAGGATCACGACCGCGTGCTCGATACGCGCGGCAGTCCGGACGGATTCGCTATCCGGCGGCGCCGCGAATGTCTTATGTGTCGCCACCGCTATACCACGTACGAGCGCCCCGAGGAGACGGCCGTGAAGGTGGTCAAGAAAGACGGCGTGCGCGAGCCGTTCGACCATGCGAAGATCAAGCGGGGGCTCGAGAAGGCCTGCTGGAAGCGGCCGGTCAGCGACGACCAACTGGAAGCCATCATTGTCGCGGTGGAGAACCGGGTGGAAGCGCACCTGGAACCCGAGGTCGAAAGCCGGTTCGTGGGCGAACTGGTCATGCAATACCTGCGCGAGGTGGACGAGGTGGCGTATATCCGCTTCGCCAGCGTGTACCGCCGCTTCAAGGACGTGCGGGATTTCGTCGATGAGCTTCGCCCCATGCTCGATTCCTGACCCTTCGCTCCGCACCCCGCAGCCCCCAGCCGGCTACTGCCGCCGGGAGACGACGAACTGGCACAACCCTTCGAGCGAAGCCCTGGCCGGGCCCGGCGGCAGCACCGCCAATTGGGTCAGGGCCTGGCGGGTGAACCTCCGGGCCGTTTCGCGGGCGTACTCGAGGGCGCCGTACCGGGCGAACCAACCCTCCAGAATCTCGCAGCGACGCTCCCGCGAGTTCGACAGGACCGCAAGCAGGGGTTCGCGATCGGCCTCGGGAATGGCCGCCAGCAGGCGGATTAGTGGCAAGGTGGCCTTCTGCTTCAGCAGGTCGGTGCCCAGCGACTTGCCGGCCGTCGATTCGTCGCCGGCCAGGTCCAGCAGGTCGTCGGCAATTTGGAACGCGATCCCAAGCTGCTCGCCATAGCGCACCATCGCCGTGCATTGCTCGTGCGAGGCGCCCGCATAGTGGGCGCCCAAGCGGCAGCAGCAGGCCAGCAGGGCGCCGGTCTTCCCCGCGATGATGTCCAAATAGTCGGCCTCGGAAAGGCCGTAGTTGCCGCGGTTCTGCACCTGGCGCAGCTCGCCTTCGCACATCACCCGGGCCGCTTCCCCAATGGCCCGGCACGCGTATCCGCCGTCGACCGAGGCCGCCATGCAGATCGAACGGCTGAACAGGTAGTCGCCCAGGAGGACGCTCGCTTCGTTGTCCCATCGGGCGTTCACCGTGTGGAGATGCCGGCGGAGTTCCGCCTCGTCGAGCACGTCGTCATGAATGAGCGTGGCCGTGTGGATCAGCTCGGCCGAGGCGGCCAGCTTCACGTGCTCCGGGCGGAGCGAACCCGCCGCCCCGGCCGAAAGCAGCACCAGCGCCGGGCGCAGTCGTTTGCCGCCCAGCCGGAACCCGTGTTTGGCCAGGAGGTCGACAAACGGGTAATCGCTGGCCAGTTCGTCGCGCAGGAGGTCTTCGACCGCGGCAAGCTCGTTGCGCACCGGGTCGTACAGTTCCCGTAGCGTGGACGGAATGGTGGGACAACTGTCGGGGGCCTGCTTCATGCTCACGTGCCGTGCGAATTGCGTCGATTACCGCCGGGTAAAAGGGCCGCTTTTCCCGCCCGACTTCTCCTCCAAACGTATCCACTCAATCGTCATGGCCCGGTCCGCCGCCTTGCACATGTCGTACACCGTCAGGGCGGCGGCGGCCGCGGCCGTCAAGGCTTCCATCTCCACGCCGGTCCGGGCCGTTGCCCGGGCTTCGGCCTCGATCGTCACCGCCCGGTCGTCGGCAAAGCCGAAACGCACCTCGACCGTGTCCAACGGCACGGGGTGGCACAGGGGGATCAGCTCGGCCGTGCGTTTGGCGGCCATGCCCCCGGCCAGCCGCGCCACCTCCAACACGTCGCCTTTGGCCAGGCGGCGGTCGCGGATCAATCGCAGCGTTTCCGGCTCCATGCGCACCCGGCCGCTTGCCCGCGCGCGGCGGGCCGTGACCGGCTTCTCGCCGACATCGACCATTTGGGCGCGTCCGGCCTCGTCAAAGTGGCTGAGGGGGTTCATCTCGGGGCGCGACCACCGGTCGCGGTTTTATGGGGGCGTTTGCGTCGCCAACCTACATTCTAATCGCCCGGCTCCGCCCGTCGAGTGGGCGGTCGGGAAGGCAGCCTCACCAGGCGGGTCAGCCAGGCGCCCCGTTTACCGTATTCGGCCACCAATTGGCCGTCCCGAAGCACCCAGTCGACGGACGCCAGGTCGGCACGGCGCCGGTAAATCACGGCGTACTCGCAATTGGCAGCCCGATCCGGTCGGTCCGAGTCCCAGCCTACCAAGGTGGTTTGAGCCTCCGCCAGGGAAGGAGACGATATCTCGACGCCCGGAGCCTGGAACGGGGCCAAATGGGGGCCGAAAAGGACCGGCCGACCCGGCGCCCGGCGAGCGGCCTCGGCCAGCAGCGGCTCGACGGCACTGTCGCCCCAGTAGGTAGTCTCCAGTCCCAGGCGCTCCGCGCCCCACAATCCGCCTACTAGGCCATTGTATACTCGCCGCGTGCCGTTTTTGCGCTTTTGTAGGATGGACATTCTTGTCCGTCTTCGCTATGACGGGCTCGAAAGCCCATCCTACGGAAATGCGCAGTTTTAGCCCGCGGCGAGTAT
>PWXP01000126.1 GCA_003561895.1 Planctomycetaceae bacterium
TTTGCCCGCAGCAGTTCGGCAATTTGCACGGCGTTGGTGGCTGCGCCCTTGCGGAGGTTGTCGCTGACGCACCAGAAGATCAGCCCGTTCGGGCAAGACAGGTCTTCCCGGATGCGCCCGATGAACGTCTCGTCGCGGCCGTCGCCGTTGATGGGCATGGGATAGACCTTGTTTTCCAGGTCGTCCATCACCTCCAGCCCCGGCGTGGCGGCGAACCGTTCCCGCGCCTCCTCGACGCCGATCTTGCGTTCGGTTTCGACCATGATCACCTCGCTGTGGCAGTTCGACACCGGCACGCGCACGCAGGTGGCCGAGACCTGCATGGACTCGTCGCCGAGGATCTTCTGCGTTTCCCAGGTCATTTTCATTTCCTCGGAGGTGTAGCCCTGGTGCTTGGGGCGGCCGATTTGGGGAATGCAGTTGAAGGCGATCGGGTAGGCGAACTCCTCGTAGTCGTAGGGCTTGTCGTCGAGCTTGGCGCGGGTGCCGCCCAGCAGGTCGCGGGTGCCGCCCACGCCCGCCCCGCTGGTGGCCTGGTACGTGCTGACCACCACGCGGCGCACGCGACCGGCGTCGTGCAGGGGCTTCAGGGCCTGGACCAGTTGCGTGGTCGAGCAGTTCGGGCTGGCGATGATGCCCCGGTGCGCGTCGACGGCTTCCGGGTTCACTTCCGGGATGACCAGCGGCACGTTCGGGTCCATGCGCCAGAAGGCGCTCTCGTCGATGACCACGCAGCCCCGCTCGACCGCCTGGGGCACCAACTCGCCGGCGATGTCGTCGGGGGTGCTGCTGATGGCCAGCTCGACGCCCTCGAGCGATTCCGGGCGCAGCTCCTCGACGGCCACCTTCCTGCCGGCGAAGTCCAGTTCCTTCCCCACCGACCTGGCCGAGGCGAGAAACTTAATCGTCCGGTGTGGAAACCGGCGGCTTTCGAGCAATTGGCGGATCAGGGTTCCGACGGCGCCGGTGGCGCCGACGACAGCGATGTGATCGAACACGGGTGTCTCCTGGGGTTCCGTTCCCGGTTGCCGCGCGGCAACCGGCGCAGGGGTGAGGTTTGGCCGGCGGCGGGGGGTGGCCGTTCACGGGGGACTGCCCCCCTCGGCCGGTGAGGGGACAGGGCCATTTTTCGGCCATCGTTTCCCCCTGAAAACAACGTCCGTTAGCCGAAAAATGGACCAGTCCCCGACCGGCCCCTGAACGGTTACCGATGGGGGCGGGGTTTTGCCGGGCCCACTCCAGACGGCTCGCCCTCCGGCGAAGTATGCGAACCTATCAATTATGGGTCTGCAAGCCGCCGGACGCAAGCGGCCGGGCAAAAAAAACGAGGCCCCGGCGCCGAAACGGGTTCGGCGCAGGGGCCGATGGTGTCTCGCCCGCACCCGGTCAACGCCCTATCACTGCGAGGCGAGCGTATGCGCCGGCAGCGTGGGGAACCCAAACGCCACCGACGTATCCTCGCCGGCGGTGAGGGGAACGGTGCGCACGTCCTCGAGGATCTTGCCCTCGCGGACCAACTGGGCTCGGATTTCGTACGTATAACTATAACCCGGCTCCAGGCCGTACGAGACGAACTGCCGCCGGCTGCCGGTGCTCTCCGTGACGTAATCGTTGACAATCACCCGAGCGTCGTGCGGCACCCAAACGGTGAGCAACCCGCTGTTGCCGGGCTTGGGCACATAGGTGGTGCCGGGCTGGTTCGGCTCCGGGAGATCGAAATCGAAATCGGGCACCGCCGCCGGCGGCAGCGCCGGGGCCGGCTCCTCGGGAACGAGCGGCACGGCAGGCTCCGGAATCTCTTGCGGCTCGGGCATGACGTCCGGCTCGGGCATGGGCGGCTCCGGCTCCGGTTCCGGAATCAGGATGTCGGGAACGGCCGGCTCCGGAACGGGCGGCTCCGGGATCTCCGGCTCGGGCTCCGGTTCGACCGTCGGAACCACGCGGGGCGCGGCCACCGGCGTGTACCGCACAGGATAATCGTAGGTGACCACCGGAGTCGTCCAGCAGCCGTAGTACCACCGATACCGCCCGAACAACAGGCGGCGCAACGGCCCCGGCCGATAGCCGAGGTAATAGCCGCACGTCGTGTAGCTACACGGATCGTAGCAGTACGTTGCCGTGTACGTCGGAACGCTGTAGTACGCGTAGGCTGCGGGTCGGCAGCCACCCCACGCCCAGCAAGCATCGGCGTCCCTCGCTCCTCCGGCCCAGGCGGCCGCCGCAACGGCGCCGATCCAAAGCAACTTCCACACAGGTCGAGACATGGCCACTCCCCCCTTTCACAAAGGTTCAACGGTCTAGATCAAACACCTTATCTCAAGCATAGCAAGCGTGTTGGAGAATTCAAGCACCCTGGGAAAAATGGGATGACTTTGCTGGAAAATTACCCCCTGCTGTGCTACATGTATGGCCCACACTGGGGGCAATTGCGTGCTTGCCGGTGCCGTGCGCGAGCGCAGCCGACCTCCGTGGCCGATCCCGCCAAGGCGAGCGGCACTTCGGACGGGAGTAACCGTTCCCAGGGGGACTGTCCCAATTTTCGCGGCACAAAGGGCGTTTTTGCCCAATGATCCAGCGTTTCCGCCGCGAAAATGGGACTGTCCCCCTTCGCATCGAGCGGAGAAAACAGCCCGCGCCGCCCCGTGAACGGTTACGGACGGGACCGGCAGCACGGCCCCCCGCATTATTCACGAGGAGGTTGAGGTGACCGGGCCGAAAGACAAGCAAATTGAACTAATGGGCTCCCGTTAAAAAGCACGATAGCTATAGAAGAAGCGGGAGCGGAATCTCGCAAA